>DLND01000042.1:457-3530 GCA_002476905.1 Flavobacteriales bacterium UBA7519 | reverse complement strand
CCATCAAATTATTCTCTCCAAAGACTAAATTCAATTACGTAGGACCGGCTTTGGGTACATTAGGAATTATCTGGATCATATTGATAGGAATTCTTGCCGCAAGTGCCTCTAGACTCAACTTCCGATATACCGGAGACAATGAAGACTATGAGAATGTATCCATCACAGCTCCAAATGACACCATTTATCTTGACAGTAAGAAAATACAAATCCCAGAGAACTTCAAACCTTATGTCAATAACATTTATTCAGATAAGACCTAGATCTTCAAAAGAGATTATCCAAGTGTTGAAATTACAAGAAAAGATGACATCAAAACGCCTTATTTAATTATTAAAAAAGAAGCGGACGGTTATAACCAGCCTATGAAAATGAAAGTTCCTGTAGATGTTGTTGGAAACAGAATTTTCCTTCCTAATTACTATGAGATCCCATACGAATACAGATTCAGAGATTACAGATTGGATTATGAGCTGGTGGTTCCATCTACAATGAAAGTGATAAACGAGAAAGAATATGAAATCAGTACAAGAGGTGACGATGATGAGGATAATGACGATATTGATGACAAACACAGTAATCACTCCGGAATCACCGTGGAGCAAAATAAAATCAAAATTAACGGAACAACTATCGAGTACAATTCTGATGAAAGCGACTCTGTAAAGATCAATGGTAAAAATTACTCCAAAGATTCTGCAGATGTAGTTTTGGAAAGAATGAAATTGGATGAGCAGGTTAAGAAAAGCATCAAAGACCTGAACATCAATATCAAAGACGGAAAGAAAGAAATTTCTATCAAAACTAAATAAATTGAGAGTGGATTAGTTGAAAAGCGGGTCAAAAGTCTTCGGACTTCCGCTTTTCTCCTAGTTCTCCGAAGAAGACACCAGGTTTTGATGATGTTCCGCCGGGAACTTTCCAGCTAGGCGGAAAGAAAATCACATGCATCAGTCTAAAGATATGGCAAAGGTCATGCAGGAATTTATTGCTAAGAACTATAATCCCATTCACCTAAACACAGCTGTTAGATATCCAAAGACCAATTAATATTTTAATAAAATTTTTCCGAAATATTAAAATAGAAACAGGAATTTTGTTAAATTTGTTACAGAAAAATGTTCTAACACCAAAAAAAACCAAACAATGATTCAATTAGTACTAGAAATCGCCATCAAAATCGTAGATTTCATCAGCAACTTGTTTTGAGACGTAAAGAATACTTAGATATTTCTTAAAAATAAACATATTTTGTAAATTTGTAAAGTATGACCGTTATGGTTATACTTTTTTTTATGAAAAAAATCTTAGCTAAAATCATTCTTAAAATCATTGGATGGAAAATCGTCCTACAGGGTGATGTTGATAATCTGGACAGATGTATCCTTGTGGTTGCGCCACACACACATAACAGCGAATATCTGCTGGGAAACTTGGCTTATTGGGCGCTGGATAAAAAACTAAAAATCATCATCAAAGATTCGCATACTAAAAATCCTTTCTATGGTTGGATTGTAAAAGCAATTGGCGGAATCGGGATTGACAGAAGCCAGAAAAATGACTTGGTAAATTTTGTTGCCAATGAATTTAAAAAAGACGATTTCAGTTTGGTGATTACGCCAGAAGGTACAAGAAGTTGGGTTCCAAAATGGAGAAAAGGCTTTTATAATATGGCTTTGGCTGCTAAAGTTCCAATTGTTTTAGCTGGTGGCGATTATAAAAGAAAAACCATTAACCTGGGTTATCAGATTCCTTATGACAAATTACAGTCACATTCTTATGAAGAAATCATGCAGGAGATTCAAGATTTTTATATTAAATACGATATCACCCCAAAAATTCCTGAAAACTGGAATCCACAGATATATTAGTTGATAGCGAAATTCATTTTTATTGATTTCGGATATTTTCAATTCTTTTTATTAAAATTTTTATTACCAGATGGACGAAGCTAAACAAAAAGAAATATTAGAAAGGCTGAATATAGTCAATAAAAATACATTAGGCGAAACTTTAGAGATTACATATACAGATGTGTCGGAAAATCACCTTTCTGCCACAATGCCAGTCACCTCAAGAGTTCATCAGCCTTACGGTATTCTTCACGGTGGTGCAAGCTGTGTGTTGGCAGAAACACTGGGTTCTTGTCTTTCATTGATTAATGTTGATATTACCAAATCTGTTCCGGTTGGAACCAATATCAACAGTAATCACTTGAGAGCAAAGCGAGATGGCATCGTTACGGGAACGGCAACTTTTATCCGAAAAGGTAGTACAATGCACGTCTCGCAAATAGAAATCCGGGATGAAAAAGGAAATCTTATCAATCATACAACTATGACTAATAATATCGTTCCGGTTGGTAAAGTTTAAATCTTCGCAGATGTTAGTTTTTAAGCTTCCAGACAGTGATAAATTTTACTGTACAGATAATTCAGCAGGCGTAAGTCTGGTTTCTTTCGTGAGTTTTGACAGCAAAACGGTGCTTGATTTCAAAGGTAACCTGTGCGAAATATCGAAAGAAGAAATTCTGAATCTTAATGTTTCTCCAAAAAGCAAAAGTCCTCTGTTAGAAATTGCAAAGGAAACGCCAGAATCTTACGCTCATAAAATATCCCAAGCCAAAGATTTTATTGAGAAAAATGAACTCAAAAAATTAGTTCTTTCCCGTCGGAAACTATTAATGTATCTTGATATTGATTCTGAAAAAAAATTATCTCTAGCAAAAAGCTTTCTGAAATTTTCTGAAAGTTATCCTTCTGCATTTTGCTATTTATTCGAGAAAAATGGTGAAATCTGGATGGGAGGTTTTTCCGAAGTATTAGGAAAGTTTGATAAAAACACTAATATTTTTGAAACAATGAGTGTTGCAGGAACACTTCCACTGGACGAAAATTGGAGTGATAAGGAAATCGAAGAGCAAAAAGCTGTAACGGATTACATCCACTCTATTCTCAGAAAATTTTCTTCTAATCTTAAGGTCTCTTCTACCAAAGATCTGATTTCCGGCAATATCAAACATCTTAAAACAGATTTTTCCGCAGAAATAAACTCTGAAAGTCTGGACAAAATT
>DLND01000042.1:0-345 GCA_002476905.1 Flavobacteriales bacterium UBA7519 | reverse complement strand
TATTTCAGAATTACATCCCACACCGGCTGTCTGTGGTTTTCCTAAAGAACTTTGTGCACAGGGAATTAAAAGTATAGAGCATTTTAACCGTGAGCTGTATGCTGGTTATATAAAAGTAGAGACTGAAGATTTCATTTATTATTTTGTAAATCTTCGGTGTGCCAGCTTTTTTAAAAATTATGCAATACTCTTTGCCGGCGGTGGAATTACTTTAAAAAGTGACGCTCAGAAAGAATGGACTGAAACAGAACTAAAATCTCTTGCAATACAAAACAATCTTGTTTTCATCTGATTTCTTGGGAAGATTTAACTTAACTGTATTATAAAAAAAGAATCCGTCTCACA
>DLND01000002.1:12761-13851 GCA_002476905.1 Flavobacteriales bacterium UBA7519 | reverse complement strand
TGTTTGTGATTGGCAATATCTAATCTAGATTATTGTTCAGACATTTTTGGGCGAATAAAAATATAGAAATCTTTTCTCCGCGATTTCAAAATCACACCATCTGTCGCAGTCGATTTCATAAGCAACTATACCGCAGGTAGGGAGATTGATTAATTCTGATGAAAGAGAATTGGCAAAATTTGAAATTCCGTTATTATGCGAGAAAAGCGCCAATGAATTGACCGCATCATCTACATCAAAAATTACTGAAAGACAATTACTTTCAGACGGTCTGTATAATTTTTCATTGGTGTGAAATGGCTTATTAAAAACTGTGGAAAACAATTCGCACGTATGTTTTGCTCTTTTTGCCGGACTACTGATGAAGGAATCTATTGTTACACCGGTGGACTTAAGAAATTCAGCCATTTTTGCTGCATTAATTTTACCAAGTTCTGTAAGAGGGCGGTCAAAATCATCAACATTTTCCGGCCAGTCACTTTTAGCATGACGCACTAGTATAAGTGTTTTCATTGAGCATATTTTTTAATAATTCTACAATATTCTTGTAATTTTTCTCTTATTTTTAAATTATCATAAGCGTAGCATAACGGTTATAATTGTTTAAAATTATGGAATAATTTTGAAAATACGTTCATTTATTTTAATTGAAATAAAAAAGAGAATATCAATATGACATTCTCTTTTCAAGTAAATCCTTATAGATTTTAAATATTCAAAGCTTTTTGATACGCATTTTCCAAACCATCAAGATTTTTTCCTCCCGCTGTTGCAAAGCCCGGATTTCCGCCGCCGCCGCCCTGGATTTCTCTAGCAAGCTCTTTTATTAATGCTCCGGCTTGATAGATACCAGCAAGATCATCAGAAACGCCAACGGTAATCATTGGTTTATTGTCCGCATCTGAAAGAATAACTGTAATGGAAGTCGGGATTTCTCTTTTCAGCTGGAAAACGATGTCTTTTACCGAACCTGCATCCAAAGAAGTTTTTTTAACTAAAAGCAATTTATCACCTTTTTGCTCGTACGCTCCTTTCCAATTGTCGATTTCACCTTTTGCTTTTTCTTTTTTGAAAGCTTCCACTTCAGATT
>DLND01000002.1:0-12654 GCA_002476905.1 Flavobacteriales bacterium UBA7519 | reverse complement strand
AGCTTCCACTTCAGATTTCAATGTGCTGTTTTCATCAATTAGTTTCTCGATAGATCGTACAACATCTTTTGATTTCAGCAATTGAGAAAGTGCTGTGATCTGTTTCTCAAGATTTTTGAAATATTCTGCCGATTTATCACCGGAAATGGCTTCTATTCTTCTGATTCCAGCAGCTGCAGAACTTTCGGAGACAATTTTAAAAAGTCCAATTTCGCTGGTGTTTTTTACGTGTGTCCCACCACAAAGTTCCTTGGATGTTCCAAACTGGATCATTCTTACATTATCGCCATATTTCTCGCCAAACAAAGCCATTGCACCTCTGTCCAAAGCTTCCTGAATCGGAATATTTCTGAATTCCTGCAATGCAATACTTTCCTGGATTTTAGCGTTCACTTTTTCTTCAACCAAAGCCAATTCATCTTCTGTCATCTTAGAATAATGAGAAAAATCGAATCTCAAATAGTCCGGACCCACGAATGAACCCTTTTGCTCTACGTGCGTTCCCAAAACTTCTCTTAAAGCTTCGTGCAACAAGTGGGTTACAGAATGGTTGGCTTGAGAATTTTTTCTGTCCGAACTATTAACTTTAGCATAGAAAACTGCACCTGCATCTTTTGGAAGTCCATTGATTAAAGAGATAATCAGTCCGTTTTCTTTTTTGGTTTCCAAAACTTCGAAACTTTCAACGGCATTTTCAAGAACGCCTTTATCACCGATTTGTCCACCACCTTCAGGATAAAAAGGCGACTCGCTTAACACGACCTGATAAAATTCTCCGTCTTTATTTTCTACTTTTCTATATCTTGTGATGTAAGTTTCCGACTCCGTTTTGTCGTAACCTACAAAATTTTCCGGTCTTTCTTCCAAAGTGACCCAGTCATACACTTTCTGAGCAGAATCTGCCTTTGAACGCTGCTTTTGCTCGTTTAAAGCCTGTTCAAAGCCTGCTTCATCAATCGTTAAACCTTTTTCTTCGGCAATAATTCTTGTTAAATCATCTGGGAAACCATAAGTATCGTATAATTCGAAAACGTCTTCTGTTGGCAATACTTTTTTACCTTCTGATATCGTCTGCTGAATTAATTTATCAACTCTGATCAAACCTGTTTCTATAGTTCTGAGGAAAGATTCTTCTTCACTTTTAATCACTTCAGTAACCAAAGTTCCCTGCTTTTCCAGTTCCGGGAAAAACTTACCCATTTGTTCCTGAAGAACGGCCACCAATTGGTAAAGGAAAGGTTCTTTCCTGTCTAAAAATCGATAAGCATAAGAAATCCCTCTTCTCAAAATTCTGCGAATTACGTAACCTGCACCGCCATTGGAAGGCAACTGTCCGTCTGCAATGGCAAAAGAAACCGCTCTGATATGGTCAACAATTACACGGATTGCGATGTCTTTTTCGTCTGTTAAAATTCCAGTATATTTTTTACCTGAAAGTTCTTCAACTTTAGCAATTAAAGGCGTGAAAACATCCGTATCATAATTAGATTCTTTTTGTTGTAAAGCCATACAAAGACGCTCAAATCCCATTCCCGTATCGATGTGTCTTGCAGGAAGATTTTCCAGAGAACCGTCTGCTTTTCTGTTGAACTGCATAAAAACAAGATTCCAAATCTCAACAACCTGAGGATGATCGTTATTGACTAAATCAAGTCCGGAAATTTTAGATTTTTCTTCTTCACTTCTCAGATCAACGTGGATTTCTGAACAAGGTCCGCACGGTCCACTCGCTCCCATTTCCCAAAAATTATCTTTTTTATTACCATTGATGATTCTGTCTTCCGAGATGAATTGTTTCCACAGATCATACGCTTCTGTATCTCTTTCAAGGTTTTCTTTTTCATCACCTTCAAAAATGGTCACATAAAGATTTTCTTTCGGGATTCTATAAACCTCGGTCAGTAGTTCCCAAGCCCACGAAATCGCTTCTTTTTTAAAATAATCGCCAAAAGACCAGTTCCCTAGCATTTCAAACATCGTGTGGTGATAAGTATCTCTGCCCACATCATCCAGATCATTATGTTTCCCGGAAACTCTCAGACATTTTTGTGTATCGGCAATTCTTGAAGCTTTCGGTTCTTTGTAACCTAAAAAATAATCTTTAAACTGCGTCATCCCCGAGTTGGAAAACATCAAAGTAGGATCATCTTTCAGCACAATAGGCGCCGAAGGAACGATGAGATGTTCTTTGCTTTTGAAAAAATCTAAAAACTGTTGTCTTATTTGCTGTGAAGTCATTTTAGTTGCTTTTGGCTAATAGCGAAAGGCTTTTAGCTTTTTGATGGGCAAATTTAATGTTTTTGAAAAGATTCTTTGATACTTAACCTTGAAATATTTTATAAACTATCAACTCATTGTTTCTTCAATTATAAATCCACATCAAAACAGGTTTTCTAGAATTCTTTATCAAAGGGTCCATTTCTTTAAACGCATTATTAGAAACTGTTGGGCAACCCAAACCTTCGGGCTAACCTTTAGGATAAACCTCCTCATCACTCATCTTTTCCCAAGAATGAAAAACTATAATTCGCTTTAATGCATTGTTATTGGTTTCTTCCAGGCCGTGCATCAGATATTTTACATTAATGCCCCAGTTACTGTAACCTCTTTCTCCCAATTTATATTTCCCTAATGAAGAAAGATGGCTGTTATCTTCATTGCTGAAAGTCGGATTTTCTTTTGAATCATCGGAACTCCAAGAATTGTCACCACACCGTGACCTACTAAATATTTTCGCGAAATTTCATTCTCTTTAAAATCATATATAAAAAAACGCTTACGCCCTGAATGGAGACTCATCAATCAATATGCAGAAGTTTGTATGGAAATACTCAGTTTTACAAAAATACCAAAGCTTCCTGGGCTTTTTTTCAAGTGTAGCAGTATTCAGAACTGGTTGAGGTTCTGTAATAAGATTTGACACGCCTAACAGGTTCTCCTTCTGACATCCACAAAAGAAGAGAAATATGAAATAAAGTAACACTATTCTCATTTATAATGCTGAAAAATCCCAAAATCCGTCGGTGTCCAAAGTGCAGCTTTTTGTCCGGAAGCCTTCAAACCATTATTTGCCCAAGTGTTGCAGGTGTAAGTAAAGTTATAGCTTCCTTTCGCATCGTAAAAAGCATCATCATTTCCGTAGACAGCATCTGTTTTTATCAGAATATATTTTCCGGAAGCATCTTTATCAAATTTGGAATCGATGAAATGAATCAATTGCTGATATTGTTTTTCAGTGAGCATCATCTTTTTACAATCATCTCCAACTTTCATTTGTTTGTAATAAGTGCAATGCATCGCGGAATCACTAAGCCAGAACGCCGCTTTGAATGCGGTAGAAAACTTTAGTTCTGCCCAGGTTGGCGTATCCAGATAAAAACCTTTGTCGCCCCAGCCAAAAGAAATATAATCAAAATCAGTCTTTTGTCCTTTGGTATTTTCGAAGGGGAGCTTACTGCTCCAATCGATGTATTTTGACTTGACAGGAACTACCAAATCTGTGTGAACACCGTTGGTAAGAATATAGAGTTCTACTACTTTCGGATCATCAGTCTTTTTTGCGCGGACAGGAATGTAAGGAATCAACAGACCCAAAATAACGTATAAAAAAACGGCTCCCAGTAAGAAGCCGATGACTTTTAGGATAAGTAATACCAATTTTTTCATCTTATGATTTTGCCCAACGTGCGAACTATAAAATTAATAAAAATATGAACACAAAATCAAAATATTAAATATTATTAAAATTCTTGTTTTTATCAGAAAAATTCTTGAATTTTATTAGCATAAAATCAACAAAATATGCCAAAAAAACATCAATATCGCAAACGATTAAAATTAAGAGTCAAAGTAGCCCCGAAAAGAATCCAGAAAAAAAGATAATCGGTAACGGAAATTTAGTCAGATAAAAAATCGAGGTTTCGTTTCAGTCCAGCGAATTTTGTTCTTTTGACTGCAGATTTTTTGAAAACTTCGGAGAAAATCTCTTGGGTAATATCTTTCCAGTCTTGTTTTGTAAAGTTTTGAAGTTGAGAATTCGGCTGAAATTTTTCTTCCAGCGATGGAGCAGAAAATCGGTTCCAAGGACAAACATCTTGGCAGACATCGCAACCGAACATCCAATCATCCATTTTATCTTTAAAGTAATAAGGAATCTGGTCTTTCAGTTCAATAGTTGCGTATGAAATACATTTGGTTCCGTCTATAATCTTATCAGAAATAATGGCTTGTGTTGGGCAGGCTTCAATACACTTTTTGCAACTCCCGCAATGATCAGTTACAGGAAAATCCTCAGTAAGCTCCAAGTCACAGATAATCTCAGCCAGAAAATAGAATGATCCATTTTTTTTTGTAATGAGATTGGCATTCTTCCCAACCCAGCCAATACCAGACTTTCTGGCCCACGCTTTTTCCAAGACAGGCGCTGAATCTACAAACACCCTGAATGAAAAATCCCCTATTTCTTCCTGCAATTCTGCAACAAGATTTCTGAGCTTATCTTTTATAACATTATGATAATCTTCACCATAAGCATATTTGGATATTTTAAACGAATCTGCTTCAATCATTTTTTGCGGAAAATAATTATAGCTTAATGAAATCACAGACTTCGAACCATCTACCAGCAATCTGGGATCGAGTCTTTTATCAAAATGATTTTCCATGTACCTCATCTCGCCATGGTAATTATTTTTCAGCCATCTCTCCAGATGGTTAGCTTCCTCTTCCAGGAAAGTTGCTTGGGAAATCCCACAAGACTGAAAACCAAAAGCAGAAGCTTTGGTTTTTATAAGTTGCGTATGTCTTTCTTTAGGATTCATTACGATCCGCAAAATTAAGACATTTAATTTTTAACAATTTTTAATTTTGGATATGATTTTAAACAAAATTATTAGTTAGCTTTGTTCTATAACTTAAAATTTAAAAGCAATGGCAATAGAAGATGTATTAAGAGCCGGCAATTATCACCTTATAGACGTACGTGAGCCGCTAGAACTGGAAATGGTTGGGCATATAGAAGAAGCACAAAATATACCTTTGGGAGAACTAGAAGACAGAAAACAGGAAATTCTAAACCTGAGCGGAACAAAAATTTTCTTTTGCAGATCCGGAAACCGCTCTGGAAAAGCAGTGGACTATTTCAAATCCGAAGGAATGACCGATGTTTATAATGGCGGCGGGTATAATGATCTGAGCAAAACATTAGAAAATCTATAAATTTTTATTTATAAAAAAATAAAGCGGGAAATCTCCCGCTTTTCTTAGTTTTTACCCCTTGATAACAACCACATCACTAAACCTATAATACCTACCACAAGGATAATCCCCCACCACATTCCGGCTTTGAAAATTGTTTCTATCGCTTCACAGCTTGTCAGTAATCCCAAAATTAGAAATAATGGAATAATAGTAAAATATTTTTTCATAAGTTGAAATTTATAATTTAATACAGTGCATCATTAATTATAAAAATCTTATATAATTGATTATTCTTTCAGTTCCAAAATTTAAGCCAACATAAATATTTGTTAATTTTTTTCGCTGAAATAATCAAACACATTATAAAAAAATACCGCTGAAAACAGCGGTATTGTTATGATGCTTTAATAGCTTTTTTAGTTTGTTTTGTATTTACTCGTTCTTCAAACTTCTTAACAACATAACCAATTACAATTGGTGCTACCCAGGTCAAAGCCATTTTTAATAATCTTGATTTCATAATTTTAAATTTAAAACTTAATTACAAGAAGTGAGCCAAATATGTTATACTTTTTCTAACGCATCCTCTGTAAATCGAATTCCATTCCAGCCATATTATATGAAGTTCCTGATATTCTGATGATCCTCTCCTTCGGGATTTTGGAGAACGTCATTTCTATAAAAATCGCCAAATAAAGCCAAGGTTTCTTTTTCGGATAGATTGTTTATTTTAGCAAAACTGAAAATTTTACAGGAGCCATTATTTTGATTGGCTTCATTCACTATACTTCCATTGACGAATCTTACGGGTTTGAATTTATAATTTTCGTCTATAAAGACAATAACATCGTTAAAATTTATTGTTTCAGGAAAATTCTTTAGCTGTTCTAATATCATTACATTTTTTTGTCAAAAATATCGTTTTTCAATTAATAGAACAGAAAATGATTATGAATAAAATAAAAATTACAGAATCTATCAAATTAACAGCATCATTAGAAAAGTTAAGTAATCAATGTGTATTTATTTATCACTATACTAAATTAATAATTATCAATATTTTTTATTTGCCTGAGGAATAATAAATCAGCAGAATATTTTCAGCAAAAAATAAAAACTTTCCTGCCAAAGAATTAAAATCCATCGGTAATAAAAAAACCACCGAAAATTCGGTGGTTTTCATATGATTAATAAATAATTTTAGGCTTCGTTCAAAGGCTTGTGCTCACCCGGTTGATCTCTTCCTTCTGGGTTTGTTCTTCCTTCTGGTCTCGCAGGTCTATCAGATCTGTTTTGCCCTTCCGGTCTTGGACCTCTTTGCTCACCTTCTTTCTTCTCAGGTCTTGGTGGTCTTGGCAACAAAACTTTTCTTGAAAGTTTCATTTTCTTACGGTCATCATAACCCATAAATTTTACCTCCACTCCGTCACCTTCTTTGTAAGGCACTTTATCAAGACGAGCCCACTCGATTTCAGAGATGTGAAGTAAACCTTCAGTACCTTTGGCAATCGCTACGAAAGCTCCGAAATCCATTACTTTCACTACTTCACCTTGGTAAACTTCACCTACAACCGGTACAAAAGTAATCTCGTTGATTTTTGCAATCGCTTCGTTGATTTTTTCTCTGCTAACACCGGAAATTTCGATTCTACCGATTTCGCCAACTTCTTCGATAGCAATAACAGTATCAGTATCTTTCTGCATCTGCTGAATGATTTTTCCACCAGGCCCGATTACAGCTCCGATGAAATCTTTAGGAATTTCCATCATCACCATTTTCGGAGCGTGAGGTTTCACATCTTCTCTTGGCTGAGCAATTGTTTCCGTGATTTTATCTAAGATATGAAGTCTTCCTTCTTTAGCCTGTAGAAGCGCTTTCTCCATAATATCCATAGATAATCCCTGGATTTTAATATCCATCTGACAAGCAGTGATTCCATCCGCAGTTCCAGTTACTTTGAAGTCCATATCTCCCAAGTGATCTTCGTCTCCTAAGATATCAGAAAGAACAGTGAATTTCCCTGTTTTAACATCAGTTACCAATCCCATTGCAATACCGGAAACTGGTTTCTTGATCTGAACACCTGCATCCATCAATGCTAAAGTTCCTGCACAAACAGTCGCCATAGAAGAAGAACCATTTGATTCTAGGATATCAGAAACTACACGGATTGTGTAAGGATTTTCTTCAGGAATCATATTTGCCAAAGCTCTCTGAGCCAGGTTTCCGTGACCAACTTCTCTTCTTGAAGTTCCTCTCAAAGGACGTGCTTCACCAGTTGAGAATGGCGGGAAGTTATAATGAAGGAAGAATCTTTCGTCATAATTTACCATTACGCTGTCCACCATATTTGCATCTTTCACAGAACCTAAAGTTACAGCCGTTAAAGACTGAGTTTCACCTCTTGTAAAGATGGCAGAACCGTGAGCTCCTGGCAAATAATCGATTTCGCTCCAGATTGGACGAATTGTTTCAGGATCACGACCATCAAGACGGATTTTATCATTCAAAATCATCTGACGCATCGCTTCTTTTTCCACATCGTGGTAATATACTTTTACGAAAGGTGTTACTCTTTCAAGTTCTTCTGGATTTTCAACATATTGAGCTAAAAATTCATCACGTACCGCTTTGAATTTTTCGCCTCTTTCTTCTTTGCTAGAAGGAGTTTTAGCTACTTCGTAAACTTTATCGTAAGTTTCTTTCCACACTTTTTCACGGATGGCTTCATCGTGATTTTCGTGGTTGTATTCTCTTTTAGGGAAAGATTTACCAACTTTAGCTGCTAATCTTTCCTGAGCTTCTACTTGTTTTTTGATTTCTTCGTGAGCAAAAGTAATCGCTTCTAGCATTTCTGCTTCTGTAATTTCTTTCATTTCACCTTCTACCATTACGATAGAATCTTTAGTTGCTCCAACCATAATATCTAGGTCAGAATTTTTAAGATCTTCGAATTTTGGATTGATTGAAAGTTGACCATCGATTCTTACCACTCTTACTTCAGACATTGGTCCGTTGAAAGGAATATCGGTAATCGCAATCGCCGAAGACGCTGCCAAACCTGCTAAATCATCAGGAATCGACTGTCCGTCATAAGAAATTAATGAAATCATTACCTGAACTTCCGCGTGGAAATCTTCAGGGAACAAAGGTCTAAGAACTCTGTCCACCAAACGCATTGTCAGGATTTCCTGATCAGATGGTCTGGCTTCTCTTCTGAAAAAGTTTCCGGGGATTTTACCACCTGCATAGAATTTTTCTCTGTAATCAACTGTTAAAGGTAGAAAATCTACACCAGGATTGGCTTCTTTGTTGGCTACAACAGTTGCTAAAAGCATTGTTCCGCCCATTTTTACTACAACAGATCCATCGGCTTGTTTTGCCAGTTTCCCTGTTTCGATTGTGATTTCTCTGCCGTCTGCAAGAGTAATCAACTCTGTAATTGCTTGAGGTACACTCATAAATGTTTGTTTTGTACTCCGTATTGAGTACTTTTGATTAATGTATTTCGTCTAAAAATTTAAGCGCAAATTTACAGTTTTTATTTTGATCGCAGCACATTCACTATTAAATTGTTTTTGAGCTGTTAAAGGACTAAAAACCTAACTTTTCTTCAGCAGGCGGTACAGCAATACAGCCGATAACAAGCCTATAATAAACGATGAAGACGCAATTTCTAAGGTTTCGGGCTCACGCAAGGAAAGAAATACAGCAGATGCCATAATCAAAGCTGCTAAAACAATGGCTATAACCACATTGGTTAAGCCACGGTTTAGGAGTTGATTGGTTTTGTCAATATTCCGGATTTCGCTGGTAACGGTAAATTTGTTGCCGTCCAGTTTTTCCAGTAAAGACTTTAATTCCTTTGGAATTTCGTCCAGATTGTCCGTAAAATCTAAAATCCGACTGAGGTTATTTTTCAACAGATTTCGAGGTGAAAATCGCTGCGCTATAATTGTTTTGGTGTAGGGCGATAAGGTTTTTACAATATCAAGATCAGGGTTAATGGTTCTTCCAACGCCTTCTATAAGCCCTATTCCTTTAAATAAAAGATAAAAATAGCCCGGCATATTAATATGGTTATTGGCGATAACATCTTTCATTTTGTTCATTATCTCCTGCGTGTTGATATCCTGCAGCGATGTGCTGTGAACAAATTCCAAGACTTCGGAGACATCTTTTTCAAATTGTTTATCATCGGGAATATCATAACTGATTGCCATCTTCTTAAGGTTGCGGATAATCCTGTTTGGATTTTTAGCTACGAAGCCGACAATCATATTTTCCAGGATCTCCTTATCATTGGGCTGAATCTTTCCGACGGCTCCGAAGTCAATAAAAACAATCTTTCCATCGTTCTGAACCAAAATATTCCCAGCGTGTGGATCGGCGTGAAAAAAGCCGTATTCCAAGATCTGAGTCGCAAAGAGTTTCAAGCCCTTTTCTGAAAGTTGAACCGGATCGAGATTTTTTTCTTTTAACGCTGCTACATCTGTGATTTTAAAACCTTCAACAAATTCCATACAAAGAACGTTATTGTTGGAGAAGTCGTCATAAACTTTCGGAACGTGGGTGTCTGTATTATCTTTGAAATTAATTGCAAACTGATGGATATTATTTTTTTCATTAATCAGTGAAACTTCTTCCAACAAAGATCTTTCAAAGGTTGAAACCACTTGTTTGAGGTTTAGTTTTTTGCCCCATTCAGAATAATTATCGATCAGCTTAACCAAGTCTTTGATCAGCAACAAATCATCTTCAATAACAGCCTGAACGTTCGGCTTTTTAATTTTAAGAATAACTTTCTCCCCTGTTAAAAGTCTGGCGGTGTAAACCTGGGCAATGGATGCTGTGGCGATGGGTTGCGGATTGATGTCCAGAAAAAAATCGGAGGGCGTGATATCAAATTCCTTCACAACAACAGACTCAATATCCATCGGCACGGTTTCGACCTTATCCTGTAGTTTTTGAAGCTCAGCAATCAAATCCGGAGGCAATAGATCTTCGCGGTTGCTAAAACCCTGACCGAATTTCACAAAGGAAGGCCCCAACTCCTCCAAAGCCAGGCGAATCCTCTGATACAAGCCTGCATCGGCAGAAATCCCGAGCTGCTCATCGTCTTTTTTGGAAGTATTGAGGCGTGAAATCAAATCTTGGAATCCGTATTTACTTAAGACCGAAACCAGTCTGGCGGAGCGCTTTAGTTTTCTTTGTTGCTTATCAAACATCTGAATCGAAATAAAATAGAAGATTCAGCTCCAAAAACTGTACCTATTATTTTTAGTTGCGCTGCTATTTAGGATTGAGAAAGGTTGGAAAAATCATCACATCTTGACCAAATTTTCCAGCGATTCGTTCCTTGATATTCAGCATTTCGCTTTCCATAAACTGCTGGCGAAGATCGCTGCTGGCAAATACCAGAAAGAGATTGGTATTTTTTCCTTCGTTCAGCATTCCTGTTTCAACATCAGAAATTATATACCGATCGACATCCATTAGATTTTCAGCCATCTGATGAAGTTCGTTTTCCATATAAAGATCCCATTCCGGAATGCGGTTTTCGGTGGTATGAAATGTTATACTAAGGATGCTCATATTTTTAATTTTTTATGATTAATGTTGATAAATTCACAATGCAAAAATCGGTTTTTTTTTGTAAATTAGCCCGTTATAAAAAACAGAAAAATTCAACGGGTTAGAATCTAATATAGATTTCTGATTTACAATAAATTAAAAATATTTATGCATAAGGAAGGAGAAAGGTTAATACCGATCAACATTGTTGACGAAATGAAAACTTCTTACATCGATTACTCGATGTCGGTCATTGTTTCAAGAGCGTTGCCCGATGTAAGAGATGGACTGAAACCTGTTCACAGACGTGTTCTGTACGGTATGTATGGTCTTAATGTATTTTCTAACAGAAAACATTTGAAATCTGCCAGAATTGTTGGGGATGTTTTGGGTAAGTATCACCCGCACGGTGACAGCTCGGTTTACGATGCTATGGTAAGAATGGCACAACCTTGGAGCTTGCGATACGAGCAGGTAGATGGACAGGGAAACTTCGGGTCTATGGATGGTGACCCGCCTGCAGCAATGCGTTACACCGAAGCAAGACTAAAAAAAATATCCGATGAAATCCTTGCCGATCTTGATAAAGAAACTGTAGATTTTCAAAATAACTTTGACGATAGCTTAACAGAACCAACAGTTCTTCCAACAAGAATACCAAATCTTTTAGTAAATGGTACTTCCGGGATCGCCGTTGGTATGGCAACCAATATGGCGCCACATAATCTTACGGAAAGTATTGATGCGATCTGTGCATATATAGATGATAAGGAAATCTCTATTGATGACCTTATGAAACATATCATCGCACCTGATTTCCCTACTGGTGGAATCATCTATGGTTACGATGGCGTTCGGGATGCATTTCACACCGGAAGAGGACGTATAGTTCTAAGGGCAAAAGTCAATTTTGAGGAAATTGGAAATAGAAATGCAATCATTGTAACGGAAGTTCCTTATCAGGTCAATAAAGCCGAGATGATTGCCAGAACTGCAGAACTTGTAAAAGATGAAAAAATTACCGGAATCTATGAAATCCGTGATGAGTCCGATAGAAAAGGCCTTCGTATTGTTTATGAACTGAAAAACGATGCTATTCCAAATGTCGTATTGAATCTTTTATACAAATACACTTCCCTACAAACTTCGTTTTCAGTTAATAACATTGCATTGGTTAAAGGAAGACCTGAGCAATTGAACTTGAAGAATTTGATTCATCATTTTGTAGAGCACAGACACGAAGTGATCGTTAGGAGAACAGAATATGAACTCAGAAAAGCCAAAGAGAGAGCACATATCCTTGAAGGCTTTATGAAGGTTATCGGTACACAGGATTCTCTGGACAGAGCCATAGCGATTATTCGTCACAGCGCCAATCCGCAGGCTGCAAAAGAAGGATTGATTTCAGAGTTTGAGTTATCTGAAATTCAGGCTCAGGCAATTCTTGATTTGAGATTGGCACGTCTGACAGGGATGGAATTGGACAAGATCCGTGCAGAATACGAGGAAATAATGGCCTTAATCAAAGACCTTGAAGACATTCTTTCCAACGAGCCAAGACGTTACCAGATCATCAAAGATGAATTGCTTGAAATCAAGGAAAAATATGGTGATGAAAGACGCTCAGAAATCGATTATTCCGGTGGAGAAATGTCCATCGAAGATATTATCCCAGATGAAAAAGTTGTATTAACAATTTCTCACGCCGGTTATATCAAAAGAACCTTACTATCAGAATATAAAGTACAGTCCAGAGGTGGTGTTGGCAACAGAGGCGCTACTACAAGAGATGAAGATTTCCTGGAATATATCGTAACCGCTACTAATCACGAATATTTACTATTTTTCACAGAAAAAGGCAAATGTTTCTGGCTGAGGGT
>DLND01000131.1 GCA_002476905.1 Flavobacteriales bacterium UBA7519 | reverse complement strand
ATCCTTTTATTGGTAGTAATAAAGCCCAACCAGAAATCTTTTCATACGGGCATAGAAATCCACAGGGAATTGCCATTCATCCTGAAACCGGCGAACTTGGGGAAACCGAAATGGGTCCAAGAGGCGGTGACGAGATCAATCTTATCCAAGCTGGAAAAAATTACGGCTGGCCCACAATCACTTATGGAATCGAATATTCTGGGGAGAAAATCAATAATGGACTAACGAAAAAAAACGGCCTGGAACAACCAGTTTATTACTGGAATCCTGTAATCTCTCCAAGTGGAATTACGTTTTACACCGGAAATATTGAGGAGTGGAAAAACAATCTTTTCATCGCTTGCTTAAGTGGCGAAAAAATCAACAGAATCATCCTTGAAAATAATAAAGTTGTTGGAGAAGAACGATTATTAGAAGACCAAGGCGAGAGATTCCGCGATGTGTATGATGGAAAAGACGGGAATCTTTATGCGATTACGGACAGCGGGAAATTGTACTGGATTTCTAAGAAATAATTATTGCTTTTTAACTCTATCCGCCTTCTTGATTCCTTGAAAATCTTTCAGATAAAAAGGCTCAAAATAAGCGACATTTTCAAAATCTTTTTGATTGAATTTCTCAACTGACTTTTTAATCAAACCTTTTGCTGAAGGATAAATATCAGATCTAAATTCTGCATTTGGAAGATTAAGAATTTCTTGTGCTTTTTTTGCACCATCTCCAACGAAGAGAATTTTCTTATCAGCTAATTCTGAAAAAGAATTTTCATCCAGGATTTTGGCTTCTGTATCAGAAATCATTTTGCCGGATTTTCCATCAAAAACAGCGGTATAAACTTCCATTCTTCTGGCATCAATCAAAGGAATAATCAATTCAAAATCTTGATTGACGAATTCTTCAACCATAGAATCCATAGAATTAATGGCAACTAAAGGAAGCTTCAAACCATAACAAAAACCTTTGGCAGAAGCCGCTCCAATTCTAAGACCAGTGTAAGATCCAGGACCTTTTCCCAAAGAAACTGCATCCAAATCTTTCAAAGAAATTTCTGCACCTTCCAAAGCCCATTCAACAAAGCTGTGAAGACTTTCGGATTGTTTATAATTTTCTGAAACTTCTTCGCAAAGGCAAAGTAAATTTTCACCATCAGAAATGGCAACAGAACAGTTTTTGGACGAGGTTTCTATGTGAAGGATTTTCATTTTAGATTTATAGATGTTTCTTTAAAACAGCTTCTTTGAGTTTTGGAATTTCTGCAATTTCCGTTTCTAAAGCATTAATTTTTGCTTCAATTTTTTCAATTTCGGAAACTATTTTTTGTTGTTCAGAAAGTGGTGGAAGTGGGATTTTAAAATCTTCTAATTGTTGTTTTGTTATTGCTTCTCTCGAAGTTGCTCCATCTCCAATTTCTAATAATTGATTTTTATAAATTTCAGAAACTAAAATAGTTTGAACATATTTTGGCAAAGCTAGTTCAGTAACTCTAATAATTGAAACGTGCTGATTAACTCTTGCTGGTAAATATTTTTCTGGGACTATGCAACATCTACAAATTGATGCTCCTGTAATGTTAAATAAAATGTCATTTTTTTCAACAGTTACACCCTTTAATTTTTCTGCTTGTTCTTCATCAATAAAAGCTAATCCTTTTTCGTAAAATTCATTATCATAAACATTTTGACTTCTAATTAATGAAATTCCGTTTTGTTTATATGAACCTTCTCCACCACGAGGAGTTGCACCGCTACCAATTTTAGAAGTAATATTTGATAATTGTATTAATTCTCCTGAGACTTTAGAAATTACATCTTTAATTTTTTCTTTTTGTTGCTCCACTTCTTCTTTCGCTTTCTTTTCTTTTGCTTCTAAAACTTCAATTTCTGAAACTATTTTTTGTTGAATTTCTATTGGTGGAAGTGGGATTTTTAAAGAATTAAACGTTTCTATTTCCAAATTCTTTTGAGCAACACCTTGTCCACATAAATAAACCATTTCTTGATTCAAAAATAAAAATTGGTTTAAATAACCTTGATTTAAAATATCAGAATTTGCTGTATTTAAGGTTAAGCCAGAATCATTTAAGAAGAATTTCCCCGAGATATATCGTACACATTTAGGAGACATCCCAAATCTTGAAATAATAAAAACATTTTCTCTATTATAATTATCTGATTTAAAAGTTTCTCCACCACCACCATAAACAGGATAAATTGTTCCTTGTTCAGATTTTTTAACAATTCGAGTTCCGTAATCAATAATTGAAACGTCCCCAAGTTTTTTCAACTCCCATTTACTTTCAATTTTCACTTTTTTTTTAACTGAAAGCGAAATGTTTTTTTCAAATTCTACTCTGTCAAAAGTAAGCATATCTACCAAATCATGGCGAGAAACGTTGTTTTTCATCTCTTCACCTATCGGGAAATCATAATCTCCAGCAAATGCTTTATAAATATACGTACTTGCTTTGGTTGGGTTATCAAAAATTTCGGCATCAAAAAGCTGGGTACAATCTTCTATACTTTTTCCTCGTTGTATGGGGTGAATTCCTTCACTTCCTCTTCTGTTAGAAAATTCGTAACCTAAGAAACGTTTTTCAGCATCTTTTTCACCGCTTTTTACTAAGACAACTTTCTGGTTGTAAACAAGAATAAAATAATTAAGCTTGTCTAATTCTTTATCTAAAAGTAAATTCCAAAATTCTTTGTCGTTTTTGGATTTTATTTTCTTTTGGTATTCTTTATAAATGTCGTGTTGTCTGATATTTGCGTTTGGTTCTTTCTTCAAAAGAGAAATATAATCTTCAAAAGAAATACTTTCCCAAACGTGACTAATGTATTTTGTAACAGGTTTTTCGATTCCATTTATGGTGACATCTTGAAAATTAACAAAGAATTTTTCTACCGCAATTCTAATGTTTGAACTTTCATAGTTATTTCTTCTTCTCAAAAACAAAGTAACAGTATTGGTTCCTGTTGCCATAAAGGTATTAGAACCCAATTCTGTAATTCCCACAATATCAAAATATTGCAAGATGATTTCTCGAGATTTTGAGTAAATTCCAGTATTGCTTAATATTGAACTTGGTAAAATAATTCCTGCAACTCCGCCGTCTTTCAACAGCTGCTTTGTTCGCTCAATAAACAAACATTCTATTTCAGAGCTGTTGTCGGTTAATTTATTGTACAACTCAAAATCGCCTTCTTTGTAAAATGAACGAGCCGCATTCTTAAATGCCGAAACCGAATAAGGCGGATTTGAAACGATGATATCAAACTGTTTGTTATCTTGTGGGAAATCTTTGTCTTTGTTTAGTAATTTACCTTTATAATCGGGATGTGAAAAATTAGCCAAACCATCGGAATGAATCACGTTTGCCAAACCATCTCCATGTAAATAACAACCAACTTTCCCCACTTTCACCAATCGATAATCTTTCTCAATTCCATAAACATACTGAATTGCCCAGGCAAAATGGTCATCTTTCCAATTTCTAATTTTCGTCGCTACACTCGGAGAATATTTTTTATCATCTTTTTTATCCAATAAACGTTGCATCTCGTGCATAGTTTCTGTTAAAAAGTGTCCGCTTCCTGCTGCATAATCCAGCACGTAAGGAAGAAGAGTATCGTTTGCAATTTTAGCAGAAGATAATTTGTTTTCTAAAATGGTATCTATTGGTAGGCTTTTAATCACAAACTGAGCAACAGGAACAGGCGTAAAAAACTGTCCTGATTCTTGTTTCAATCCAGTAGTTAAAAGTAATTCAAAAAAATCTGACAAATATTGTTGTTTCTTAGTATATCGAAGTTTAAATTTTTCCAAAAGCTGCACAATTTCTTTTACCACGACAGCATTTTCGTTAAACGATTGTTCGTCATAAACATCTTTGATAGCAAACTCGTTGTTTTTCTCTAAACGCAGTTTTCGAAATTCTTCAATAATAGGATTTCTTTGTTCTTCAGTTAAAGTTGGGAATCTGTTTTTAAATTCAGTTTCAGAAAAATCTGTTACCACTTTTTCTAAAAACTCGTGCATCCCATTTTTATACAAATCGGTGAGACGAAGTTGGAAACTTCTGTGGGTGTCAATGCCTTCCAGCCATTGAAAACCTAATTCGTTATCAGTACCTTCATTGGTTTTCTCATCATAGATTTTACACAAAAACATGGTGAAAATTCTATTGAAGGCATTTCCTTTATCAGAAACAACATTGTGGCGTAAGATTTCCAAGAAACGATTGAAAATAAAACTACTGTCTTCCTGTCTTATTTCCTCTAAATCATTTATTGTTAAAGCTTTACTCTCAAAATTATACGGATTTACCCACGAATCAAAAACTCCATTGTCTTTGGTTAGTTTGTTCCATTTTTCATAAAAATCTTTTACATCGCCAGTTCTATAATCCTCTTCAATTTTTATGATTTCATTTCGGTAAACAATATCTTTTCCTTTTACTTCAGATGCATAAAGCATAATAATATCTGGTTTATTGCTAAACTTAAAGTATGTGAAAATTTGTCCACCGTCTTTATTAATTCGGTTAAATTCTTTATCGAATTCTTTTCCGTAGGTTTTACATTCAATCAGCAAATACTCTGAACCATCATCTCGAGTAACACAAATATCTAATCTTCCAGAATGTTGGTGACCTGCAGGCCAAACTTTTTCAAGCGAAATATTCTCTGGTTTGTAACCTTTTGTGAGAAGCCTATCTACACATTCTAGAACCACCCAATCTTCGGGCTTAGTAATATTTTGTATGGTTTTACCACCAACTTTTATTTTTCCTCCAAAATGAAAAATAAGGTTTTTGAAATCAATTTCCAGACAATAATCATTTTGATACTTTTTAATAAAAATATCTTCTGCGTTTTCTTTAGGC
Source organism: Flavobacteriales bacterium UBA7519 (assembly GCA_002476905.1). Lineage (GTDB taxonomy): Bacteria > Bacteroidota > Bacteroidia > Flavobacteriales > Weeksellaceae > Epilithonimonas. The sequence goes on along the minus strand of DLND01000131.1, from coordinate 45,081 downwards.
TGAAAACCAATTACTTGCGCTAATTTCTTCATTTATAATTAATGATTATTAATGACGCAAAAATATAACAAAAAAAAATTAATTCTTATATGCAATTTGTATATTTCAAACCAACACTTTGTCGGCTCCACAATTTCCAGATCCTTTTTTGCTTAATCCAAAATTCGAGGACAGACAATTTCATTTCGAATATTTCATTTTTGTAAAGTCCTTTTACAGCAATGATTCTTCTGATGTTGGCCAATTTATTTTTGATTTTAAATTCCTTTAATTCGGTTTGTTTAACAGATTGATATTTTACTTTTCCGGATTCAAAATCTTTTTTGAAATCATCTTTATTCTGAACCCAACCGTTGGAATGTCCAAAAGAAATATCATCAGAAAACAATTCCAAAATCTTAGAATCATTATTCTCCATCAAAGAATCTAACTTCGAAATCTGCATCAACAATGCTTTTTCCTTCTTGGAATAAGTCTGAGAAAATCCAAAAATAAAACAGAAGAAAAATACCGCTGATAAAAACTTAATCATCAGATATTTCTATAAATTGTTCTTGGTTCAGCCTGCGCTTTTGGATAAATCGTCATATCAGAAACCGAAATTCTTTCCGGAACATTGATGCAATAAGCAATTGCATCCGCAATATCTTCGGCAACCAAAGGTTCATAACCAGCATAGACAGTCGCAGCTCTCTCATCATCACCTTTGAATCTCACTTTGGAAAAATCCGTTTCCACAGCTCCAGGTTGGATATTCGTCACACGAATTCCGAATTCTGTTAACTCAATTCTCATTCCTTCAGAAATGACATCAACTGCTTTTTTGGAAGCACAATAAACAACTCCATTAGCATAAGTCTGTCTTGCTGCAACGGAACTAATATTGATGATTTGACCGTTTCTTTTTTCTTTCATTAGTTTGATGATAGGCTGAGAAACATACAGTAAACCCTTCACGTTTCCATCCATCATTGCGTTCCAGTCTTCAACATTTCCATCAGAAATTGGGTCTAGTCCGTGAGCGTTTCCGGCGTTGTTAATCAATACATCGATGTTTTTCCAATTTTCAGGAAGAGAATTAATTGCAGAAAAAACCTCATCAGAATTTCTAACATCAAAACTTAAACTAAAAATCTCGGTTTCTTTTGATAATTCGGTTCTAAGTTCGTCCAAAACGTTTTGATTTCTTCCGCAGATAATCAATCTATTTTTTTGTTGTGCTAATAAAATCGCAGTCGCTTTTCCGATTCCGGAAGTGGCTCCGGTAATGAATATTGTTTTCAATTTTAAATTTGATTTAGTGATACAAAATTACATCATAGAAAAGAAAAATCCCGAATAATTCGGGATTGATTTATTTATTATCTCGTTGAAAATCCAAACTAATAGAATTCATACAATATCGAGTTCCTGTTGGTGGCGGACCATCGTTAAAAACGTGTCCCAAATGCGAATCGCAGCGTTTGCAAAGAACTTCTATTCTTTCCATTCCGTGAGAAGAATCTCGTTTGTAAATCACACCATCTTTATCAGCTTCGAAGAAACTTGGCCAGCCACAAGTGCTTGCAAATTTAGAGCTTGAACGGAACAAATGATTACCGCAAACAGCGCAGTAATATTCTCCAACTTCATCGAAATCATTAAACTTCCCTGTGAACGGATATTCTGTATTGGCTTCTCGGGCGATGGCGTAAACTTCTGGCGGAAGGATTTTTTTCCATTCTTCGTTGGAAACATTCAGTTTGGTTTTGTCAGTTCTTGAGTAATAAGGATTGTTGGCGTGTGTGTTATCTTCCATTGTTTTTTGTTGTTGGGGTTTGGTTAAATCAACTTTTTTCTGCGCGCAATTTTGCATCAAAAAAAAAGATAATATTAGAAAAACATAAAGCTTCATTGTTTAGCAAATTTAATAATTTCATTAGACAAACGCACTCATTCCCGTAATCGAGCGACCAACAATCAACGAGTTGATTTCTTTGGTTCCTTCATAAGAATAGATTGCTTCTGCATCGGCGACAAATCGGGCAACATCGTGTTCCAAAAGAATTCCATTTCCGCCCATCACTTCTCTCGCCTGGGCCACAACATCACGGGTTCTGAGGCTACAAAATACTTTTGCCAAAGATGCGTGTTCGTCTTTCAAAATATCAGCATCCTGCATTTCGGACAATCTGAAAACCAAAGTCTGCATTGCTGTAAGGTTTGATAACATTTCTACCAAATGTCCTTGAATCAACTGAAAAGATGCAATTGGTTTTCCGAATTGTTTACGTTTTCTGGTGTAATCCAAAGCACTTTCGTAAGCACCTCTTGCGCAACCTGTTGCCATCCATGCAACGCCAGCTCTTGTCATTTGGAGGACTTTTGCTGTGTCTTTGAAACTGTTGGCGTGTTCCATTTTTTGAGAATCTGCGACGAAACAATCTTTCATTGTAATTAATCCGTTTTGAACAATTCTGAGTGCCATTTTTCCTTTGATTTTTTCAACCGAAAAACCTTCCGTTCCTTTTTCGACAATGAAACCTTTGACTTGATTATCATCTAAATCTCTTGCCCAAATAATAATGACATCTGCAAACGTCGCATTACCAATCCATTTTTTTTGTCCATTCAGAATCCAGCCGCCTTCAACTTTTTTGCAGGTTGTAGTCAGTCCGCCAGCAGCGCCGGAACCAACTTCTGGCTCAGTCAATCCAAATGCGCCAATCAAATCGAATTGTTGCATTGCCGGAAGGTATTTTTGTTTTTGTTCCTCGGAACCGCACATATAAATGGAACCCATTGATAATCCGGATTGCACACCGAAAAATGTTGCCAATGACGCATCAACTCTTGCAATTTCCATTGCGATGACGCCTTCCATCAGGAAAGGTAAATTCGGGCAACCGTAGCCTTCGTAAGTTACGCCGCAAAGATTCAGTTTTTTGAATTTTGGGATGAGTTCGTGGGGGAAATCATCGTGCAGCCAATAATCGTTGACCAAAGGTTTTGCTTCTTTTTCCATAAACTCACGGACTTTTAACTGAATTGCTCTCTGCTCATCCGTCAGTTTCATATGCAGTTCATAAAAATCACCGTTGATAGGCGGTAATTCTTTTTTCTTGCCAGAAGAATCGAGCATTTTTGTCAATCCTTTGATTTGATTTTCATCCAATTTTGAGAACTGATTCATCAGTTTTGGAAGGTCAACTTTTTGTGAAATTTTGGAGATTTGGTCTATATCGATATGTTTCAGGAGATTAAAAATTCCTTTGATTTTGGAAATAGTGTTGTTCATAGATTCTGTTTTCTTGTAGAATGCAAAGAATATTCCTAAAAAGGATTTCTAATTCTTGGTTTTAAATTCAAAATATAGTGGATTTTATGTTTAGATATTTTTTATTTCCTAATTTTGCAATGTAATGTTGAGAAAGTTTCAATTGATATTAATGATTTTCTGTTTGGGAATTTTTGTATTTCCAAAGCAGAATTTTAATGCTCAAGTTGCTCAGAGTTCTTGTTGTGAAGCTCAGAAAGACAATTCTGACTGTTGCAAAAAAGATGAGAAAAAATCAGATTCTTGTCATCACGATTCCAAAAAAGAAAAAGACTGTAAAGACAATTGTACCACTTGCAAAACCTGCAGTTCAGGCTTCGTTTTTTCGGTTGTTCTGAATAACTTCGACAACAAACTGAAAACGTTGGTTTTCGAAATCAACAATCCTTTTTCTTATTATTCTCAATCACCTTTAGCAAGGTCTTTCAATATCTGGCAACCGCCTAAATTGGGTTAATTTTAATTAACAATCTCTCGCTGATTAAGCAAATCTTGCAGATTTTTCTGAAAATTAATCTGCTAAATCCGTAAAATCTGCGAGAATGTAAAACTTCAAGATTTTTATAAAATCTTAATTCAAACCATTAAAATTAATCAAAATGAATACAATTATAAAATCAGGAATTTTATTCCTTTCCATATTTCTATTTTCAAATTTTTCTGCTCAAACCAAATCTTTCAAAGCCAAAGTAGAAGGCAACTGCGGAATGTGCAAAGAACGCATCGAAACTGCTGTTAAAGCTGATAAAAATGTAAAATCAGCTGACTGGAGTATGAGCAAAAAAGTCTTGACCGTGAGTTATGACGCTTCTAAAACGGACAAAAAAGCAATCCTGAAAAGTGTTGCAGAAGTTGGTTACGACAACGAAATGTTCCGCGCTTCTGATAAAACTTACGATGATTTGGACGCTTGCTGCCAGTACGACCGTCCTGACAACAGCAAAAAATTGGCAAAAAACGCTGATACAAAACAAGTCTGCGAGCTTAAATAATTAATTAAAAATTTTGACGATGAATTATTTAAGTAGAAAACTTATGTTTTCTGTGCTGCTCGTTTGTTCCGTATTGTCTTTTGCACAAACAATTACAGAACAGTTTTTGGTAAAAGGAAATTGCAATATGTGCAAAGAACGAATCGAGAAAACAGCCATAAAAGCTGGCGCACAAACAGCCAATTGGACCGCAGAAAATCAGACTTTGACAATGACGCTTGACGAATCGAAAGTGAAATGTGACGATATCCTGAAACAAATTGCTGAAGTTGGTCACGATAACGAGAAATTCAAAGCACCTGAAGGTGCCTACAAAAATCTTCCTGCGTGTTGTTTATACACAAGAGGTTCTGATTTTGAAAAATCGAATGACACGCTTGAACATCACTCAGATTCTGATAAAAAAACCAATCAAATTGAAGGTGTAAAACTGACTAGAGAAAAAGAAGCGACAGCTATCAGCAAAAAAGAAGCGGGATTGGTTTTCAATATCAGTTCCAAAGAATTGTTGAAAGCGGCTTGCTGTAATCTTTCCGAAAGTTTTGAAACCAATGCGACTGTGGATGTTTCATTCAGTAATGCGGTTACGGGAACTAAGCAATTGAAAATGCTGGGATTAGACCAAAAATATACACTTTTGACCAAGGAACAATTGCCGGAAATCCGTGGATTGGCTTCACCTTACGGATTGAATTTCATTCCTGGAAAATGGATTGGCGGAATCCAGTTGACAAAAGGTGGAAGTACGGTCGTTAACGGTTACGAAAGTATCACGGGACAAATCAATACTGAACTTTTGAAAACGCACGATGACGATAAAAAATCGGAAACAGAAATCAATTTGTTTTCTGATAACAACGGACGTGTTGAAGCGAATGTTACTCACACTTCTCCAATTTCTGACAAATGGACCGAAAGTGTTTTGCTCCACGGAAACGGAACTTTTGGCGATACAGATATGAACGATGACGGTTTTCTTGACAGACCAAAAGGAAGCCAGTTAAACGTTGCTTATCTTTTGAATTACAATGATTTGGAAAAATCAGGCTTTGGTTCACATTTCGGAATTAATTATCTGAAAGACGAAAGAACAGCAGGACAAATTGGATTTAACAAAAGAATTCCGCAGAAAGACCAATCGCTTTATGGTGTTAGGATTGATATTTCTAGATTTCAGTTATGGAATAAAACAGGTTATGTTTTCAAAGGGAAACCTTATCAAAGTCTCGGCTGGATGAATCAACTGACTTATCATCAGCAAGATAGCTTTTTTGGATTGAGAAATTATTTTGGAAAAGAAACGTCTTATTACTCTAATTTGATTTTCGAAAGTATCATCGGAAATACAAATAACAAATATAAAGTTGGTGCAAGTTTTCTTTACGATAAGTATGATGAAGATTATCTTTTGGACAATTACAAAAGAACCGAAACTGTCCCGGGATTGTTTGCAGAATATACTTTGACAGGCGAAAAATATACTTTGGTAACAGGCGCTCGTGTTGATTTTCACAATCTTGCGGGAACACAGTTTACGCCGAGAATGAATTTCAAATATGATTTGACTCCAAAGACTATTTTCAGGATTTCGGCTGGAAGAGGTTTCAGAACAGCGAATATTTTTGCAGAAAGCCAGTCTTATTTTGCATCGAATCGTCAAATCCAAATCATCAATAATGGTGGTGAAATATATGGTTTGAAACCGGAAATCGCTTGGAATTATGGCGTAAGTCTTCAGCAGGAATTCAAATTGTTTGGAAGAAAATCAACCATTTTAGCAGATTTTTTCAGAACAGATTTCCAAAATCAAGTGGTGACAGATTTGGATGAATCTGCACAGAAAATTTTGTTCTACAATCTTGAAGGAAAATCTTTTGCGAATAGTTTCCAGACACAATGGGATTTTCAGCCTGTGAAAAATCTGGAATTTAGGATTGCTTACAAATATTATGATGTGGCTTTGGATTATTTGAGCGGATTGAAAAAAGTACCTTTTATGGCTAAACATCGTGGATTCGCGAACATAGCTTATTCAACCAATAAAACTGAAAAAGGTAGATTTTGGAGTTTTGACACCACTTTAAATTTAGTCGGAAAACAAAGACTTCCAAACACAAAATCGAATCCTACAGAATTTCAGTTAGCAGACTCGCCAAGTTATGCAACTTTGAATGCTCAGATTTCCAGAAACTTTTCCGAGAAAATCAGAGTTTATTTGGGTGGAGAGAATTTGACAGGTTATCAGCAAAAAGTTGCGATTCTTGACTCAGCAAACCCTTTCGGAAATTATTTTGACGGCGGAATGGTTTATGCTCCGATTATGAAACAGAATTTCTATATTGGTGTAGATTTTAAATTTTAATGTATATCCGTTTTTAATCATACTGCTGTAATATTAGCAATAATGAGCCTTTCGAATAGTTTGTCTCCGAAATATCTTCGATTTAGTTTGTAAATAAATTCGTTGAGATACAATTGAAGATATTTTCTTTTGATTTTATGATAATTTCCCAATAGATTTCTTTTAGCATTGCTAATGGTGATGTGAACCCATTTTAAGGTTTCGTTGGTAGTTTCTTTATCAGATTTTTCGGTGATATGAAGTTCAACAAAATCTGAAATATCAACGTATGATGTGCTTTTATCCGTGAAAACAATGCTTTGATTATCAATCGATTCTTTTATGGTTTCATTAATTTCCAGAGAAAGATGCGTTTCCAAAACTTTCGCCTTAAAATATCTGCAGGATTTTGATTTTTCGCCTGTTTCCAAATTTTCCAAAGGAACAGATTCAGCCATCACCGCTACATTTTGCTTGCCTGCAGCGCCTCTGCCACGAACACCTTTTTCTTGTTCTATCTCGCTGGATTCTACTGTGAAATAGCCTTCATCAAACTCAATCATACCTTCCAAAGTGTATTTTTCGTCACGTGTTCCCATTGCTTTTCGCAACTTATGAACCATTGCCCAAACTGGCTCATATCGCTTCAATCCCAATTGTTTCTGAATCTCTTTCGATGAAAACCCTTTCTTGGTAACGCTCATTAGAAACATGGTTTTGTACCAAATTAAGAATGAAAGATTAGAATTTTGCATAATCGTTCCACTTTTCAAGGAAATTCTTTTACGACACTTTTTGCATTCGTAGCTCCAGATGCTTTTAATCCAGAAATGCTCCTTGTGACCGCACTTGCAAACCACTCCGATTTTATCTCTCTGCTCCTTAAAATGAATTCTGCAATCTTCCTCTGTCCCAAAATGCGTTGTAAAACTAAATATATTCATCTAACTAATTAAATTATAAGTAAATATACGAAATTATGTGTAATTACGGATATTCATATAAATTTTAAATCTTTAAAAATAATTATAACAAAACCTCATCAGATTTGGCGAGGTTTTGTTTTTATTGATTGTCTTTATTATAAAATTCAGTCATCAATTCATTCGATTTTTCGAAGTCATTTTCTGAGACTTTCAGCTGAACGCCACCACTTGTATTATTGAATAAATTATATGTATTCGCTAAAATATTCCCGAAAACATAAGTTTCAATGTTATTGGTTTCCAAGAAGATTTTGAGCATTTCGGCTTCTATTTCTGTATTGAAAATCTTGAGTGTAATTAATTTCATAATTTAAATTTTTTGTCGAAGAATTTCCAGGTTGATTGCATTAATCAATTCCGGGCCTTCGTAGATGAATCCTGTGTAAAGTTGAACCAGACTTGCACCTGCTTCCAGTTTTTCCAAAGCATCCTGAGCAGTATGAATTCCCCCAACGCCGATGATTGGAAATGCTTTTCCACTTTTCTCTGATAAAAATCTGATAACTTCTGTGGAACGTTTTGTCAAAGGTTTTCCTGATAATCCGCCCATTTCAGATTTATTTTCTGAAACCAAATTTTCTCTGGACAATGTCGTATTTGTAGCAATAACGCCAGCAATTTGAGTTTCTTTAACAATATCAATAATATCCAAAAGCTGTTCATCGGTCAAATCCGGAGCGATTTTCAGAAGAATTGGTTTTTGTTTTGGCTTTTGAAGATTGAGGTTTTGAAGCGTTGATAACAATTCTGTCAGCGGTTTTTTATCCTGAAGTTCACGGAGATTTGGCGTATTTGGCGAACTAACATTGACCACGAAATAATCAACGTAAGGAAATAATTTTTCGAAACAGATTTTATAATCGTTGACTGCTTCTTCGTTCGGCGTGATTTTATTCTTTCCGATGTTTCCGCCAATCAGGACGTTTTTGTTTTTTTTCAGACGTTTAATTGCTTCATCAACACCACCATTATTAAAACCCATTCTGTTGATAATCGCAGAATCTTCCTTCAACCGGAACAATCGTTTTTTATCGTTTCCAGGCTGTGGTTTAGGTGTCAAAGTTCCAATTTCTATAAATCCGAATCCAAGGTCAGATAATTCATTAAACAATTTTGCATCCTTGTCAAAACCTGCGGCCAATCCAACCGGATTTTTGAATTTCAATCCGAAAACTTCACGTTCAAGACGTTTATCTTCAATTGGTTTTGGTAGAAATAATTTGGCTAGAAATCCGAAATTCTTCAGAACAGAAAATGTAAAATGATGAACTTCTTCGGGGTCGAATTGGAAAAGAATCGGACGAATTACGCTTTTGTACATCGGAGAAAAGTTTTACAAATTTACGTTTTTGTGAGGATAATTCTTTCAATTTGTAAGGATTTCTCAATAAACTAAATATATTCCTGAAAATTGAAACTTAATATGTTTCCGATTTCTAAAAAACCAGGATTCACATTCAAGCTTGCGTTGATGGAAATGTTCTGATTGGTGATTGGATGTTTAAAATTAAGCTGGTGAGAATGCAACGGCATTGCAGTAATATTAAAAGTATTGAGCCACAGTTTATTCTGCTTATTGCAGCCGTGTTTTCTGCAACCTAAAATGGGATGTAAGATATGTTTGAAATGTTTTCTCAGTTGATGAAATCTCCCTGTTTCAGGAATTGCTTCTACCAAAGAATAACGAGAGGTTGGATGTTTTAGAAATGGTAGATCGATTTCAGAAATCATCAGTCGTTTGTAGTATGTGACAGCATTTTGAACAATTTCATTTTCATTGGTCAGGTCATAGTCAATCGTTTCTTCCTCTTTTGTCCAACCACGCAGAATTGCCATNNAATTTTTTTTCTACTTCGCGATTCATAAAGTGGTCACTTATTAACTTAAGTGTTTCTTTATCGAAAGCAAATAGCAAAACGCCCGAAGTTTTTCGGTCCAAACGATGCACAAGATGAACCTTTTTTCCAATTTGATTCGTCAATTTCTCTACCGCATATTCGTCTGCTGGGCCGGCATATTTTGACTTGTGAACCAAAAGTCCACTCGGTTTGTTGATGGCAATAAGGTAGTCGTCTTGATAAAGAATTTCTAACATTCGGCAAAAGTAGAGATTTTCTGTAGAATCGGATATTAGGTAAGACAGGGATTCTAAGGAACGGACAAATGTAACTAGCCCATAGTAGTGGAAATCCCACAGCAAGCTATGGGAAAGCTTGGCGCGAGGAATTGCAACTGATAGCAGGTTCCTGGCTCCTAAAATTGAATCTGTTAAAAACTTCCAGCTTCCAGCTTCCAACTTCCTACATTTTCCTTATTTTTGCACTTCAATTCAACATAAATTATGGCAAAGCAAGAAGATGTTTTCAAAAAAGTGGTTTCCCACGCTAAAGAATATGGTTTTATTTTTCCTTCCAGCGAGATCTATGACGGACTTTCGGCCATCTACGATTACGGACAGAACGGTGCTGAACTGAAAAATAACATCAAACAATACTGGTGGAAAGCGATGGTTCAGCTGAACGAAAATATCGTGGGGATTGATTCTGCCATTTTTATGCACCCAACTATCTGGAAAGCTTCCGGACACGTGGATGCGTTCAACGACCCGTTGATTGACAACAAAGATTCTAAAAAACGTTTCCGTGCGGATGTTTTGGTGGAAGATTATTGCGCTAAAATTGAGGATAAGGAAAATAAAGAAATAGAAAAAGCGGCTAAGAGATTTGGTGACGCTTTCAACAAAGCTGAATTTGTAGCAACCAATCCAAGAGTTTTGGAATACAGAGCTAAAAGAGAAGCCATTCTTTCCAGATTGGCAAAATCTCTTGAAAAAGAAGACCTTGCGGATGTAAAAGCTTTGATCGAGGAATTGGAAATTGCTGACCCAGATACTGGTTCTAAGAACTGGACGGAAGTGAGACAATTCAACCTGATGTTTGGAACTAAATTAGGTGCTTCTGCAGATTCTGCAACAGACCTTTATCTAAGACCTGAAACGGCTCAGGGTATTTTTGTGAATTATCTTAACGTTCAGAAAACATCTCGTCATAAACTGCCTTTCGGGATTGCTCAGATTGGTAAAGCATTTAGAAATGAGATTGTTGCAAGACAATTTATTTTCAGAATGAGAGAATTTGAACAGATGGAAATGCAATATTTTGTTCCACCTGGAACGGAGTTGGAATTTTATGAAAACTGGAAGAAAACACGTCTTAACTGGCATTTGGCTCTTGGTTTAGGCGAAGATAATTACCGTTTCCACGACCACGAAAAGTTAGCGCACTATGCTAACGCTGCAGCTGATATCGAGTTTAATTTTCCGTTTGGCTTCAAAGAATTGGAAGGCATCCACAGTAGAACAGACTTTGACCTTTCGGCTCACGAGAAATTCTCTGGTAGAAAGATCCAGTATTTTGACCCGGAAAGAAATGAGAATTATGTGCCTTACGTTGTAGAAACTTCTGTTGGTTTGGATAGATTGTTTTTGGCAATTTTCTCAACTTGTCTAAAGGATGAAGTGTTGGAAGATGGTTCGGAAAGAACTGTTTTGAGTTTACCACCAGCTTTAGCACCAGTAAAAGCAGCGATTTTGCCTTTGGTGAAGAAAGATGGTTTACCTGAATTTGCAGATAAGATTTTCAATGATTTGAAGTTTGATTTCAATGTGATTTTTGAAGAAAAAGACAGCATCGGAAAACGTTACAGAAGACAAGATGCGATCGGAACGCCTTTCTGTATCACTGTGGATCACGATTCTTTGAACGACAACACAGTAACTTTAAGATACAGAGATACAATGGAGCAGGAAAGAGTTCCTGTTTCTGAACTGAGAAGAATTATTGATGAGAAAGTGAATTTCAGAACTTTGCTTTCGAAGATTTAAGAAAATAATATTTTTATATATTGAAAATCCCGACATTTGAGTTCGGGATTTTTTAATTTTCAAGAATTACTGCACTATGAAAAAAATTTTATTCTATTTTGTAATTACCTGCTTTTCTATTTCTTGCTCCTCGCGAGATGATGATGAAAATCAAAATGGAGATGCTATTATATTGCCGAAGAGTATTATAACCAAAGCTTCATCAGGAGACCTAATTTCGGAATATCAATATGATGGAAAAAAACTAAAAGCTATTAGAGTAAATAATATTTTAAGAAGCGTTATTACATACACAGATAACTTTATTACAAAAATAGAAAGCTATGATGCATCTGGAATAATTACTTCTGAATTTAATTATGAATATAAAAATAACAGGTTGTCCAAAGCTGATTATAAAATTGGAACCATTACGACCAACATTTTTTATACTTGGATTGATGACAACCATGTATCTATAGAAGATGACAAATATAAACCTGCTAACGCTATAGACAAAACTGATATTTTTTTCAGTAATGGTAATGTGGTAAAATTAACCAATCACCTTTATTATCCAAACAACTACACTATAGATAAGGTTGAAACTGTTGAAAGCGACAACAAAAATAATCTGTTCAAAAATATAGAAGGGTATTCATTAATCGCATTTGATATTAGCTCAAATTTTTTTTCTCAATCTAATAATATCAAAAGGATAACAACTGCAAGAACAGGAACATTGAATGGACAGCCTTTCTCCGAAAATTACTACAGAATTTTTCAACATTCTTATAACAGCAAAGACTTTCCAGAATTATATAGTGTAAATAGTTCATACGGATATACTGATACTTATGAAATTAGCTATTTTGAAAAATAATCCAATCACCTTTTCCGCAGAATCCAGCAGCACCAAGACATCAATGCTACTTTTGTCAATTTTCCATTTGATACCGTTGAATTATTCGGGAAGAAAGGACAAGTTAAAATGAAAGTTCTGTTAGATAATAAAGTCGAATACAGAAGCAGCCTTGCCAATATGGGCGGCGGTTGTCACAGATTAGGATTGACTCAGGCGATTAGAAAAGATCTGGGAAAAACATTTGGAGATATTGTTGAAGTTAAACTTTGGGAAGACAAAGAAGAACGGATTGTTATTGTTCCCAATGATGTTCAGGAATTACTTAATCAAAACGAAAAAGCGAAAGAATTCTATGATAAAATGTCCTACACTTATAAAAAAGAATACATCCACTGGATTGACGATGCCAAAAAAGAAGAAACCCGCGAACGCCGGAAAGTCAAAATGATAGAAATGCTTCTCACGGGAAAAAAAGGGATTTAAATATTTTCAAATCCCTTTTCATTTTTAATTTAGCTTCACCTTTACCAGAGCTATCTCATTATTATCCTGACTGATAATCAGAGAATCTCCTTTTGATTCTGCAGAAATTCCGCTTCGTTCATAAAGCTCACCCTCCGGTGTTTTATTTTTAAAATCCAACTCAAATTTTCTGTTATTGGCTTCTATCAAAATGGTCTTAGAGCGTCCGTTATTCATAAATGTCGCCTTTGCACGGCTGCCGTCCGAAGCTTTGTAAGGATAGGAATACGAACCGTTTTTATTACCATCTATTTCTTTTTCCACAGAAGTGGTGGTCATACTGTCTTTTTTTCCGTTGTCATCTACTGTTGTTGTTTCCGATGAATAGGTTTCTTTCATCATTTTACAGTCCTGATCTTTTTTGCAGGATAACAGAAGACTTAGCACGGGTACGCTTAGTAGCAGGAATGTCGTTCTCATCGGTTCTGATTTTAAATTTTCTAAGCAATATTATCAAATTGTTTACCAAAACAAGAAATTATCCCATAAAATTATAAATCTCTTTTGCTTAATCATCCGTATCGGAAAGAATAAAAATATCCTCGAAAAACAAGATGAAAACTGCTGCTATATTTTTTCTTAAATTTGCAGGTCAGATAAAAAGATCTGACTTATTCTAATATAAATATCTAAAAGAATGTTACCAAAAATAAATCCGATACAAACCAAAGCATGGAAAGCCCTAGATCAGCACTTTGCAAACCACGATTTTGAGTTACGATCACTTTTCCAATATAATCCTAACCGATTCAATGAATTTTCTTTACAAAGCGATTCCTATCTTTTCGATTTTTCAAAAAACCTTATCGATTCAAAAACTCTAGACTTACTTCTCGACCTTGCTGAAGAAGTTAAGCTTAAAGAAGCGATCGAAAAAATGTTTTCCGGCGATAAAATCAATGAAACAGAAGGAAGAGCAGTTCTCCATACAGCTTTGAGAGATTTTTCCGATAAAGAAATTCTGGTTGACGGTGAAAATATCAAACCAGCCATCAAGAAAGTTTTGGATCACATGAAATCTTTTTCAGAATCCGTTATTTCTGGCGTTCACAAAGGTTTTACCGGCAAGGAAATCACAGATGTGGTCAATGTAGGAATCGGAGGGTCAGATCTTGGACCGGGAATTGTTTGTTCTGCTTTGAAACATTTTAAAACAAGGCTGAATGTTCATTTTGTATCCAACGTAGATGGCAATCATCTGGTCGAGGTTGTGAAGAACCTGAACCCCGAAACCACTTTGTTCATCATTGCTTCCAAAACATTTACCACACAGGAAACTATGACCAATGCCAACTCTGCAAAAAAATGGTTTTTGAAGTCTGGTGCTACAAATGAGGATGTCGCCAAACATTTTGTGGCATTATCAACGAATATTGAAGCTGTAAAAAAATTCGGGATAGCAGAAACAAATATTTTTGAGTTCTGGGATTGGGTAGGTGGCCGTTATTCGCTATGGAGCGCAATCGGATTGAGTATTGTTCTATCCGTTGGCTATGAAAATTTTGAACAACTACTTAGAGGTGCGTATGATACAGATGTGCATTTCCAGACCAAAGATTTTAGAGATAATATTCCTGTTCTGATGGGACTTTTAGGAATATGGTATAGAAACTTCTATGCAGCCGGAACCTACGCGATTTTGCCATACTCACAATATCTTGACCGTTTTGCGGCCTATCTGCAGCAAGGTGATATGGAAAGTAACGGGAAATCAGTAGACAGAAACGGTGAGTTTGTAACTTATGAAACCGGACCAATCATTTGGGGAGAACCTGGAACCAATGGCCAACACGCATTTTATCAATTGATACACCAAGGAACAGAATTGATTCCTGCAGATTTCATCGCCTATGCAAAATCTCCGAATGAAGTGGGCGAACATCAGGATATCCTTTTAGCAAACTATTTTGCGCAGACAGAAGCTTTAGCATTCGGGAAAACGGAAGATGAAGTTTTTGTTGAATTAAAGTCATCTGGCAAAACAGAAGAAGAAATCGAAAAACTATTGAACTATAAAATATTTTCGGGAAATACGCCTACCAATTCTTTCTTATTTAAGGAATTGACACCATTTTCATTAGGACAATTAATTGCTTTGTATGAGCATAAGATTTTTGTACAGGGCGTGATCTGGAATATCTTCAGTTTTGACCAGTTTGGAGTAGAATTAGGAAAGGTCTTGGCAGGAAAAATCCTTCCGGAGCTGGAAGCCGATGGAAACATTGAAACCCACGATAGCTCTACAAATGGATTGATTAACTATTATAAATCAAACCGATAAAAAAAATAAAAATGAAATGTTGGGAAAGGAACATTTCATTTTTTTGAACATAAATCTAAAAGTAAAAAGAAAGAACAATGGCACAAATTCTAGATGGACTAAAAGTCTCAAAAGAAGTAAAAGCTGAAATCAAGCAAGAGGTAGAAAAAATATTGGCTAATAAAAGAAGAGCGCCACATTTGGTAGCGATTCTGGTAGGAAATAACGGCGCCAGTAAAGCCTATGTGAACAGCAAAGTAAAAGACTGCGAAGAGGTCGGTTTCTCCTCTACGCTTATCAAATTTCCAAGCACAGTATCTGAAGCTGAGCTGTTGGAAAAAATTGACGAGTTGAATAAATCAAAAGATGTAGATGGATTTATCGTGCAGCTGCCGTTGCCGAAACAGATTGATCAGGAAAAAATCATTATGGCAATAGACCCGCGAAAAGACGTCGATGGTTTTCATCCCGAAAATTTCGGAAAAATGGCGCTGGAAATGGATACTTTCTTGCCAGCAACGCCATTTGGAATATTGACATTATTGGAAAGATATAACATAGAAACCAAAGGTAAGAATTGTGTAATCATTGGCAGAAGCAGGATTGTTGGAAAACCAATGAGTATCCTGATGGGAAGAAAAGACTTCCCAGGAAACTCTACGGTCACACTGACACACTCTTACACAGAACATATAGAAGACTATACAAAACAAGCCGATATCGTGATAACAGCACTGGGCGACCCGAATTTTCTGAAAGGAGAAATGATTAAGCAAGGTGTAGTGATTGTGGATGTTGGCATCACAAGAGTAGATGATGATTCGGAAAAAGGGTATCATCTCGCAGGCGATGTAGATTTTGACAGCTGCGCAGAAAAAGCAAGCTGGATCACTCCGGTTCCTGGTGGAGTGGGTCCAATGACGCGCGCAATGCTGATGAAAAATACTATTATCGCTTATAAAACCTCGGTTTATAATGACTAAAGAACAAGAAGAATTACTATTAAAACAAGGTAAAATGCTCCCGGTGATGGAGCATTTTTACACTATTCAGGGAGAGGGATTTCACGCCGGGAAAGCGGCCTATTTCATCCGCTTAGGTGGCTGCGACGTAGGCTGTCACTGGTGCGACGTGAAGGAAAGCTGGGATCCAAAACTCCACCCATTGATGGATGCTACAGAGATAGCGGAAACGGCGGCAAAATATTGTAAAACCATTGTTTTGACCGGTGGCGAACCACTAATGTGGAATCTGGAAATACTTACATCCCGGTTAAAAGAATTAGGATGTACCATTCATATCGAAACATCTGGCGCATATCCTATGAGCGGTCATCTGGACTGGATCACGCTCTCGCCCAAGAAAACAGGACTTCCGCTGGAAGATATCTATAAAGTTGCGAGTGAACTGAAAATGATTATTTTCAACAATAATGATTTCAAATTTGCTCAGGAGCAGCAGGCTAAAACCAATGATAACTGCGTACTGTATCTCCAAAGCGAATGGAGCAAACGCGATGCGATGTATCCTAAAATTACAGATTTTATTTTAGAACATCCGGAATGGCGGTCTTCCATCCAGACTCATAAGTATCTAAATATTCCTTAAATTTGGAAGTTTATGCAGCGATATTCTAGATATTTAAAAATGATCCAAGAATTACCGAGATTGGCAAATTTCTCAGAAAAACAAGTCTGGATGAGATGCCACAATTTATCAATGTTTTATTAGGAAATATGTCTGTTGTAGGACCGCGGCCACATATGCTTTTGGTGGATGATTTTTACAAGCCGAAGATCAGCAGATACAGTTTGAGAAGTATGGTAAAACCAGGTATTACCGGCCTTGCCCAGGTAAGCGGACTGCGGGGCGACGCAGGCGATATGAACATCGGGATGAAAAAAAGAATACTTGCAGATTCTTTTTATGTCAGTAATTGGAGTTTTAGTATGGATATTGTAATCATCTTCAAAACCATTTTTCTGATAATTACCGGCGATAAAAAAGCGCATTGATTGTTAGAAAAAAAACCTAATTTAGCCTTATGTTAAAACGACTATTTGAATCCGTAGGTGAATATTTTCTATTGTTGGGAAAAGTCCTAAACAAGCCTCAGAAAAGAAATGTATATCTCAAGCTGCTGGTAAGAGAATTTTATGACCTCGGCGTCAATTCCTTTGGATTGGTATTATTCACATCTTTCTTTGTAGGGGCGGTTGTTGCTATTCAGATGTATAATAACTTCAGTGCATCATCTTTTCCTATCCCTAACAGTTTTATTGGTTACGCAACCAAAGTGGTGTTGATTTTGGAGTTCTCTCCTACCATTATTTCTGTTATACTTGCCGGAAAAGTTGGTTCCTACATCGCTTCGAGCATAGGGACAATGAGGGTTACAGAGCAGATCGATGCTTTAGACATTATGGGTGTCAATTCTCCCAATTTTCTTATTTTGCCAAAAATTGTAGCCAGTGTGATATTTAACCCACTACTCATTGCAATAAGTATTGCAGTAGGAATCTGGGGCGGATATATTGCCGGAATCGCAACAGGAAACTGGACAAAAGCAGATTATATAACAGGTATCCAGATGTATATGCCATCTTATTTTATCTGGTACGCTTTTCTGAAAACAGCTGTATTTGCATTTCTGATAGCTACAATTCCTGCCTATTTCGGTTATAATGTAAAGGGCGGATCTTTGGAAGTTGGACGTGCCAGCACACAAGCTGTAGTGTGGACTATGGTTTCTGTAATTATAATGGATCTATTACTAACCCAAATGTTGTTAAGCCGATGATAGAAGTTAAAGATTTAAGAAAAAGTTTTGATGGTGTCGAAGTTCTGAAAGGTATTTCCACAACATTTGATACCGGAAAAGTAAACCTGGTAATTGGACAAAGTGGATCCGGAAAAACAGTATTTCTCAAGTGCCTGCTGAATGTTTTCGAGCCATCCAGCGGAGGGATTCTCTTTGATGGAAGAGATATTGTAAAAATGTCGCGAGATGACAAACAGGCTTTGCGCACAGAGATTGGAACAGTTTTTCAGGGAAGTGCGCTTTTCGATTCCATGACTGTTGAAGAAAACATCAGTTTTCCTCTAGATATGTTTACCAATCTCACTTACCGAGAAAAGAAACGAAAAGTTTTGGAAGTAATAGGTCGTGTCAATCTTCAGAATGCGAATAAAAAATTCCCTTCAGAAATCTCCGGGGGAATGCAGAAAAGGGTTGCCATAGCAAGAGCAATTGTTAATAATCCAAAGTATCTTTTCTGTGATGAACCTAATTCGGGATTAGATCCTTACACATCTAATTTAATTGATGATCTTTTGCTGGAAATCACCAAAGAATATAACACCACGACTATTATCAACACTCACGATATGAACTCCGTAATGACGATTGGGGAAAAGATTCTTTATCTTCGTCTCGGCATCAAAGAATGGGAAGGCAATAAAGATATATTAGCAACAGCAAAAAATAAGAACCTTTTGGATTTTGTTTACTCTTCAGAGCTATTTAAGCAATTGAGAGAATTTATGCTTGAGAATGATCAGACAAGTTTCACGCATAATAATAACACNNAGGAAAATTAAATTCACGAATTTTAAATTAAAATCAATTGAAAATGAATAAAAAACTGATCAGTGCAATGACCTTATTCCTGGGAATGATGGCTTATTCACAAGTTACTGTAGGATTGAGAACCAATGCTTTAATAAACACTTCATCTGCAAGCTGGGAAAATTTTAAAGGCGCTGTTAATACTGCTGTTGATTCAAAAGGTGATAATGCAACAGGATTCAATGTTGGATTGGCTTTTAAAGTAGATTTACCTGCAAGTGGGTGGTTTGTAATGCCAGAAGTGTATTACACATCTTTCAAAAATACGGTAGAAACTACTGGCGATGTAGAACTAGAAGCAAAAAGCAATAGAATTGATGTTCCTGTTTTAGTTGGACATAACTTTTTACTTGGAAAATTAGCTGCTTTTGTAGGACCAGTGGCTTCATATAATTTATCAAGAGACAATACTTTTGGAGATTTCAAGGAAAATGGAACTAAAGAATTTACTGTAGGATATCAATTTGGAGCGCAAGCAACGTTGTCTAAGTTTATTATCAATGCAAGGTATGAAGGAGCTTTTTCTAAAGATTCTAGAAAATTCATCAATGCAGGCGCAGGAGTTGCAGGAAGTGAGACAGAAATCAGATATGATAACAGACCAAGTATGTTTATCCTCGGTATCGGATATAATTTCAAATAATTACAACTCTGAAAATATGAGAAGGCTGGAAATCACTTTCCAGCCTTCTTCATATATAGACCTTAAAAATTCACAAAAATTACATTCTTTTAAGAAATCATTTTTGTAATACGAAAATATACGCTTTTATTCAACAATTGTTTAACATAATAAACAAAAAATTGAACAATATTAACATGTTTTCTTTATTTTTGTTTTTAAAGAACATTAACTTGAATGAAGGTCATACTCGAACATATTTCACCAGACGAAAATAGTTCTTTTCGTGTGCTACATATCAAAGGAGTTCCCATTTCTGAACTCAACTGGCAATATCATTATCATTCTGAGATTGAGATCGTTTGCGTTTTGCATGGAAAAGGAACAAGACACGTAGGCTATCATAAAAGTCATTTTGAAGACGGAGCACTGGCTCTAATAGGCTCTAATATTCCCCATTCTGGTTTTGGGCTCAATGCTACAGATCCGCATGAAGAAATCGTAATACAGTTTAAGGAAGATATCCTCTCCCTACCAGAGGGAGAACCAGACACTAATGCTGTGAGAAAGCTGTTGGAAATATCAAGGTACGGCGTACTTTTTTCCTCACAAGTAAAAAAACAACTCATTCCAAAACTTGAATTGATAGCTGAATCTGAGGGTTATAAAAGGTACTTGCTTCTTTTAGAAATCCTTTTTGAACTATCAAAAACGGAAGATTTTCAATTAATGAATACCGAAGTGATGCCTTACACTATCGTATCTAGAAATAGAAATCGGTTGGAGGCTGTATTTACATACGTAGAAAACGGCTACCAAAACGAAATTGACATCATGCAGGCTGCAGATTTGGCTAATCTAACTAAACCCGCATTTTGTAATTTTTTCAAAAAAGCCACTTCGCTTACATTCGTAGAGTTTGTAAACAGGTACAGAATAGATAAGGCTTGCATATTGCTTTCTCAAGAAAGAAGCATAGCAGAAAGCTGCTATGCTACAGGTTTTAATAATATTACTTATTTTAATAAGATTTTCAAAAAATATACAAACACTACGCCTGGACAATTTATAAAAAACTTATAGTACTTTTAGTAAGTCTTGTTTATATCGGTTTGCAGTTTTTGTTTTTCAAGTTCAGCTTTCTCTTGCTGCAGTTGCTTTAATTCGCGTCTGATCTGGGCTTCTTTTACAGCACTGCCTCTGCTAATATATCCTACTAGTCCACCTATGATAAGACCGATGCCTATCCCACAAAGCGAGCCATAAACCACACGGAGATCTACCGCCATATCATTCAGGTAAAAAAGAAGACCTCCCAAACCGAATAAAATAATGCCTATAATTATTAAACTTTTCATAATTGTGTTTTTATTTTAATTAAGAAAAAAGCTTAAAGTTTACCACCTGCCGCTTTGTAATATTGCAAAGCTTTGGGCATATTGGCATTCAAATTAGCGATTCTATTAGCAGGACTCGGGTGGGTAGATAAAAATTCTGGTTGTCTGGTTCCTGTAGAAGAAGCTTCCATTCTCTGCCAGAAAGAAACTGCAGTTCTAGGATCATAACCAGCCATAGCCATTATTTGCAGACCCATTTCATCTGCTTCAGACTCTTGTTTTCGTCCGTAAGCTAGAAGACCTACTTGTGCTCCAATTGGATACACTTGTTCGAAAACACCAGCCCATTGACTGTTAGACATTGTCCCTCCAAGAAGGCTGCCACCATATTGGGCTAACATGGCTTGGGAAATTCGCTCATTTCCATGACCAGCTAACGCGTGAGAAACTTCATGTCCCATCACTACTGCCACACCGTTATCATCTTTACAGACAGGCATTATCCCGGTATAAAATGCAACTTTACCGCCAGGCATACACCAAGCATTCAACTGAGAATCTTGAATTAAATTAAATTCCCAATTGTAACCTGATAGTGCAGATTCGCGACCTATACTTTTATAATATGAGTAAGCCGCGTTTTTAATTCTGGCACCCACATTTTTAATCCGGTTTGCGTCTGCAGTTCCTGTAATTACTTTCGCCTTAGATAAAGTTGTTCTGTATTCTGATGCTGCTGCAGTAGCAATCTCGGCATCATTGGCGATCTGAATAGAAGATCTGCCGGTTATCGGGTTGGTAACACAGGCTACAAGCCCTAATGCTCCCAAAACATAAGAAGAAATTTTAAGGATTTTCATCGTTTATTCTAAATTTAATTGTGTTTTACAACTTTTATTCCAAAAATTATTCTTTGTTAAGAAAAGCATCCCAACCCTGCGCTGTGAGCGGAATCAGCTGATTAGATCCTCTTGCTATCAGAAAATTATCTTTGTTTTCTGTGGCGTGACCAATGATTGTAAAATCCGGATGATTTCTTATTTTATCAAAGTCATTGGGGCTAATTGTAAAAAGCAATTCGTAATCTTCACCTCCGTTTAAAGCGGCCATTGCCGGATTAAGATTCAGTTCATCTGCAGTAGAAATAGTAACGCTGTCCATTGGAACTTTTTCTTCATACAAATGAAATCCTACACCAGATTGATCCGATAAATGAAGTATCTCTGATGCTAAACCGTCCGAAACATCAATCATAGAAGATGGTAAAATATCCAATTCTTCCAGTTTTTTTCTGATATCTGTCCTTGCTTCTGGTTTCAGCTGTCTTTCCAGAATGTAATCATAACCTTCCATTTCAGGCTGCATATTCGGATTAGCAAGATATACGGAATGTTCTCTTTCCAAAATCTGTAATCCCATATAAGCCCCGCCAAGATCCCCAGTTACAACCAAAAGATCATTGGGTTTTGCACCATTTCTCTTTGTAGTTTTATCTTCGTCTGCTAGACCAATAGCTGTTATACTTAATACCAAACCGGCATTGGAACTAGTTGTATCTCCGCCAATTAAGTCTACTTTATACCGATCACATGCTAAAGCAATACCCGAATAAATCTCTTCAAGTGCTTCTACAGGAAAACGGTTGGAAACCGCAACTGAAACCAGTATTTGAGTAGGAACAGCGTTCATTGCGGCAATATCACTCAGGTTTACTACAACGGCTTTATATCCTAAATGTTTTAGCGGGACGTATCCGAGATTGAAATGAACTCCTTCCGCAAGCATATCTGTGGAAATTACCACTTTTTTATTTCCTGGATCTATAACTGCAGCATCATCACCAACCGAAATTTTTGTAGAATCCTGTATAATCTGAAAATGTTGCGTTAGATGTTTTATTAACCCGAACTCTCCAAGTTTTGCTATCGGCGTTAGGTTTTGTGATTTATCTTCTAGCATTTAATAAATGATATTTGATTAATTATAAACGATTAAAAACAGTCGAAATCGCTCTCAATTACTATTAATATTTATTTAAAAATTTCAGAATCAATGTTTTCCGGACGGAAAGGTAGAGTCTTCAGGAATTCTTTTGAAATGATTTGTATATTCGCTGATTTGTATTCGTTCATTACTTCCATAATGTCTTCAGGCGGTGTTGTGGTTTTTCTGAGCATCATATCTATCCAGACACCCGTAGCTTCGGCTGTTGCACAATGTGTCCCGTCTGGCAGATAAAATTTATGCACGAACTGATAAATAGATCCGTCTTCCGAGATTGCAGATACCTCCAAGCCAACAAAAACTGTCTGGTCTGCATAGATTTCCTTGAAGAATGAGTAGCGCTCGTGCAACATAACAGGGCCCACGCCCCAGCGGTTCAGTTGGGTTAGTCCAATTTTATTTTTGTTTAGGAAAGCCATTCTCGTTTGTGAGCAATAATCCACATAGGTTGAGTTTCCTAGATGACGATTCGCATCAATATCACTCCATCTCACTTCAAATTTATGATAATAAACAGACATTTTATTTAATTTTATGATTGTTCAAAATTAACCATTTGAGGTGGATATTAAAAATGTAATTTTGCAATAATGGATTTTAAAAAAAAGAAAATAATTATCATTGGCGGCGGCGCTTCTGGTTTTTTTGCCGCTGCAAATCTGGATGAGGACAAATATGACGTTTCTATCCTAGAGCAGAATTCGGACGTACTGCAAAAGGTAAAAATATCCGGCGGCGGACGTTGCAATGTAACCCACGCATGCTTTGATCCGAGAGAGCTCACCAGTTTCTATCCGAGAGGGAGCAAAGAGCTACTCAGTGTTTTTACAAAATTCCAGCCCGGAGATACAATGGAATGGTTCGAGTCTAGAAATGTTCCCTTAAAAATCGAAAAAGACAACCGGGTATTTCCGGTTTCGGACTCTTCACAAAGCATTATCAATGCAATGACTAAAGAAGTGCTTGGAAAAAAATTTGAAATAAAAACCCAGATTTCGGTTTCGGAGATCATCAACCAAGACAATAATTATCTGGTTAAAACCAAGCAAGGCGATTTTCTTGCAGACATTATCATTTATTGCACGGGAAGCGCACCTAAATCTTTAAAAATGATTGAAAAACTTGGTCATAAAATGATAGAGCCTGTTCCGTCACTATTCACATTCAACATTAAAGATGACTTATTGAAGGATCTTCCCGGAACCAGTTTTGAAAACGCCGAAATCCAAATTCCTAGCCTGAAAACAGCAGAATCAGGTCCACTTTTGATAACACATTGGGGACTTTCCGGGCCAGCTGTACTCAAAATTTCTGCTTGGGAAGCAAGAACATTGGCTGAGTTAAAATACCAATTTGAAATCGAGGTAAATTTTATTTCAATACCAATTTCTGAGGCTGAAAACCTTTTAAAAACTTTCAAGACACAAAATCCTAAAAAATCTATCGGGCAATCTAAAATATTTAACGTAACCAACCGATTTTGGAATAAGGTTCTAGAGACCTGCAATATCAATCCGGAAAAGCAGATTGCTAATATATCCGCAAAAGAGTTGAATGCGATATTGGAAGCTCTGTGCAGAAAAAAAATGCAAGTAACCGGAAAATCTATTTATAAAGATGAGTTTGTAACTGCCGGCGGTGTAGACCTGCGGGAAGTGGATTTTAAAAATATGGAATCCAAACTCTTACCAAATTTTTATATTTGCGGAGAAGTTCTTAATATTGATGCAATTACAGGTGGCTTTAATTTTCAAGCCTGCTGGAGTGAAGCTTGGTTAATTTCTCAAAAACTTAATACGAATTCGTGAAAATTTAGCTAAATTTGACAAAATTTTTTTATCCATAATGAAATATCCTAAAATTATTTTCAAATTATTTGCCTTATCATTGTTCGCTTTGATGATTTCTTGCCAAACTAGAGTGGTGAGTCCTAGCAAACCAATGTACGATAATACATTAGAACTGTACAAAAAATACTCTATCCAAACGAAAGATGCCAAGACTCAGAAAATCGAAGTTTTGAAAGTAGACGGTACTAAAATCTACGGTAAAAACAAAGCTGGAGAAATGGTTGAAATTGAAAGAAGCAAAGTGCGTGAAATAAAAAAGCCAGATATTTTATATTCCGTGATTATTGGTGCTGCTGCTATTGCTGCTGTAATCTTTATTCCGATTTAATGTTTGTGATTAAAAATAAAATCACACATCCTGCAAAGTAGCAAAGGATATCTAACCAGCTGAATGAGTTTCCAAGCATAATCATCACAATGCGAATATCTTTGAAACCCATTAATTCTCCGAAGTGAAAATATTGGGCAAACTCCATCAGGCAAGAAAAAATGAAAATCCCAACAATCAATTTTTTGGAATTGAAATCGAAAAATGCTTTGATGAAATAATACATCAACATAACAACAAACACATCGCCTAGATAAGCTCTTACAAAAAATATGTTTTTAAGTTTTGTAGCAATCAGAACCTCTACTATAAAAATGAAAATAGCAATCAGTAAGCTTTTGTAATCGAATTTAAAATTAATTTTCACAGAATTATTTTTTAACTAAAACAAAAAATCGAGGTAATTATTATCTCGATTTTTTTATTAAAAGAGTTACTCTGACAATGAATTTTAATCGAGGACAATTTCGGTTTGATTTTTGAAATGGAAACCCTAACCAAATCTGATTATTATGAAAAATCTATTGTTTATCGGAATATTATCATCGCTTATCATCAGTTGTGTGCCGGATAAAGACAAAAGAGATAAAAGAAAAGGCGATCACAGCGCAGAACATATGCGAAACAAAGGTGTAGATTCTGCTGCGATTTCTACAGATAAAAAGGTAGATACAGTCGGTGTAAAATAGCTATTTCCCGATCATCTTTTTAATTGCATTAAGTTTCATCAAAGCTTCAATTGGTGTCAAAGTATTAATGTCGATTTTAGTCAACTCTTCGCGGATATTTTCAAGAACCGGGTCATCCAACTGGAAAAATGAAAGCTGAAGATTTTCGTCGGTCACGCGTTTTATTTTCTCTCCAGAATCTTGAGTAGTTCTTGTAGATTCCAAGGTTTTAAGAATTTCATTCGCGCGATTAACGACTTTAGAAGGCATTCCGGCTAACTTCGCTACGTGAATACCAAAACTATGTTCACTTCCTCCAGAAATCAGTTTTCTGAGGAAAATAATATTGCCTTTCGCTTCCTGGATGGAAACGTGGAAATTCTTGATTCTCTCAAAGTTGACCGACATTTCGTTCAGCTCGTGATAATGCGTCGCAAACAAGGTTTTTGGTTGTGTAGGATGTTGATGTAGATATTCTGCAATGGCCCAAGCAATGGAAACGCCGTCATAAGTGGAAGTCCCACGACCGATTTCGTCCAGCAAAATCAAACTTCTGTCCGAGATATTATTAAGAATATTCGCAGCTTCATTCATTTCCACCATAAAAGTCGATTCGCCGGCAGACAAATTATCCGTTGCGCCAACTCTCGTAAAAATCTTGTCCAAAGTTCCAATCTCTGCGTGTTTTGCAGGAACAAAACTTCCGATTTGAGCCAACAGAGAAATAATCGCCGTTTGTCTCAGAATTGCTGATTTACCCGCCATATTGGGTCCGGTTACCATTATGATTTGTTGAGAATCTTTATCTAAGAAAACATCATTCGGGATATAAGATTCTCCTAGCGGTAAAGATTTTTCGATGATTGGATGTCGACCTTCCTGAATATCAATCGAGAAAGAATCATTCAGAATCGGTTTTGTATAATTATCTTCAACAGACAAATCTGACAAGCCAACAGCACAATCCAATTCACCAATTAGTTTCGAATTTTCTTGTAACTGGTCAATATAAATGAGAACATTTTCACAGATATTTCTGTAAAGTTCTAATTCTAATTTTCCAATTTTCTCTTCAGCGCCAAGAATTTGATTTTCATATTCTTTCAACTCTTCAGTAATGTAACGTTCTGCGTTTACCAAAGTCTGTTTTCTAATCCAATCTTCCGGAACTTTGTCTTTATGCGTATTTCTAACCTCGATATAATACCCGAAAACACCATTGAAATCAATTTTTAAACTCGTGATTCCGGTACGTTCAATTTCGCGCTGACACATTTCGTCTAAGAATCCTCGACCCTTACTTTGAAGATTTCTCAAATGGTCCAATTCTTCCGAAATACCTTCTCTGATAACATTTCCTTTGTTGATGTTGACAGGAAGTTCATCATTCAGATGGTCATTAATTAAAGTAATCAATTCTTCAAGATTGATGAAAGGGTCAATCCAAGCCAGGACATCAGGAAAATTAAGAAGATTTTTTCTGATTTCATTAATGTTGATGATGCTTTGGCGGAGATAACCTAATTCTTTCGGTGAAATCTTTTCAGCAGCTAATTTTCCAATCAATCTATCCAAATCAGAGATTCCTTTCAGCAAATCTTTGATGTCATATTTTAAAGAATCTTCTTTATTTAGGAATTCAATCAGACTTAATCTTCTGTTGATGTCACTAATATTTTTTAAAGGAAGAATCAATCGTCGTCTCAACAATCTTCCGCCCATCGGCGTGCTGGTTTTGTCGATAATATCAAGAAGGGATTTTCCATTATGATTAGCCGAATAAACAATTTCAAGATTTCTCAATGTGAAATTATCCATCATTAGATAATCATCCTGCGGAATTACTTGAATTCTTGTAATATGCTGCAACAACGCGTGATGAGTATCTTCTACCAAATAAGCAAAAATTGCCCCAGCAGCTGTAATTCCCAACTTAGAATCCTCGATTCCAAAACCTTTCAGAGATTGGGTTTTGAAATGTGAAGTCAGCTTTTCGTAAGCGTAAGGATATTTGAACGCCCAATCTTCCAGCTTGAAAACATTTTTATTTTTCAGCTGATTTGGAATTTCCGAAGTTCTTTGATAAATAATCTCGCTCGGGTCAAATGTATGAACGATGTGTAGTAATTTCTCTAAATTTCCTTCACTCACAAGAAATTCTCCGGTAGAAACATCCACCAAAGCCATTCCGTACTTTTCTTTTTCTTTGTGAAGAGAAAGCAGAAAATTATTTTTCTTAGAAGTCAGAACTTGGTCATTGAACGTCACACCTGGCGTAACCAATTCCGTAACCCCACGTTTTACAATGCCTTTGACGGTTTTCGGGTCTTCCAACTGGTCGCAAATCGCAACACGCATTCCGGCTCTAACCAATTTTGGAAGATAAGAATCTACAGAATGATGAGGAAATCCAGCCAATTCGATATGACCTTCACCATTGGCTCTTTTGGTCAAAACAATCCCAAGAATCTGCGATGTTTTTATGGCATCTTGTCCAAAAGTTTCGTAGAAATCTCCTACTCGGAACAATAGCAATGCATCAGGATATTTCGCCTTAATTGTATTGTATTGCGTCATTAACGGAGTTTCTTTCTTTGCCAATTTTCTGAATTTTAGAAGCGCTAAATTACGAAATTAATTAAGAGAATTGTTTTGTATTAATTCCAATAGATATTCAACTTTTTATAATAAAAATGCGTACGGATAATAAAATTCATCGTTTAAAAAGAAAATTATAAATAATCCGTTTAATTATTAAATTTGAACTATGAAAAAATATCTATACCTCTTATTTTTATCATTATCGTTATCTAATTGTTATACCTACAAAGCAAGCGCAGAAACTGATGATGTAAAAGAAACGCAGCAGGAAACACGGCAAAAGTTGAAGAAGCAAATGACTGATAATGTAACTTCTATGGATCAGTCCGATTTATCTGCGACACCTTCAAATAAAACAATACCTGTGAATACCAATAAACCAAAAGCTACAAACATTATGGAAAAGCTGGAACCTAATAAGTTCTACAAAATTGATGTAGCGGAACAGAGCTATAAAATCCAGGTGGATAAATGGGAAAGTGATTCTCTGGTGGCTCATGTTATTCATAAGCCCAAAAAAATTATAAAATTTCATAAGAATCAGATCAATCAGTCTACTATAGCCGAGAGACGATTTTCGCAACCTGTAGCAGATATTATTACAGTAACAGCATATGCTGGAATAGCTGCTGGAGTTTGGGCGCTTATCAATAAATAAAAATTTAAACTTACTGATAGATTCAACAAAATCAATCGTTTGTTTAATTTTAAATCATAGTTATAAATAATATCAGTTAAAAATTATTTTTAGTTATTCCAAATAACCTCATATTTGTACTGAAAAACTATAACCGCCAATCTAGAAAATAAAAGTTTGAATAAATTCTACCCCAATGAAGGTTGAGCAAATATATACAGGATGTCTGGCACAAGGCGCCTACTACATAGTCTCCGGCAACGAAGCTGCTATAATAGATCCACTAAGAGAAGTGAAACCCTATCTTGACCGTCTTGAAAAAGATCAGGTAAAACTAAAATACATCTTCGAGACACATTTCCATGCCGATTTTGTTTCCGGACATCTGGATTTGTCTAACAAAACAGGAGCACCAATTGTTTACGGGCCAAGTGCCCAGCCGGAATTTGATGCAATTATTGCTAAAGACGAACAGATTTTTGACATCGGAAATATCAAAATAAAAGTACTCCATACACCCGGACATACGCTGGAAAGCTCCACTTTTCTTCTGATAGATGAAGATGGAAAAGAGACCGCTATTTTTTCAGGGGATACTTTATTCCTCGGCGATGTCGGCAGACCGGATCTTGCACAGAAAGCGGGCGAAATCACCGAAAAAGATCTTGCCGGAATGCTTTATGACAGTTTACATAGCAAGATTTTGCCTTTGGACGACTCTGTTACGGTTTATCCTGCTCACGGCGCTGGTTCTGCCTGTGGAAAGAATATGCAGAAAGAAACAGTTGATACCTTAGGAAATCAGAAAAGAACTAATTATGCACTTAATCAGCCAGATAAAGAGTCTTTTATCAATGAAGTTCTGGACGGATTAACTGCACCACCAAAATATTTTGGGATGAATGTCGCAATGAACAAAGGCGGATATGAAAGTTTCGATAAAGTTCTTAAAAAAGGAAAAAATCCTTTGTCTGTCGTAGATTTTGAAACTGCTGCAGAGGAAACTGGAGCTTTGATTTTGGACACCAGAAGTGCGGCTGTATTTCATAAAGGTTTTGTTCCAAATTCTATTAATATTGGTATTAAAGGTGATTTTGCGCCTTGGGTCGGTGCAATGATCGTAGATGTCCAGCAGCCAATTCTTTTGGTTTCTGATGAAGGAACTGAGGAAGAAGTCATTACAAGACTAAGCAGAGTTGGATTTGATAATGTTTTAGGCTTTTTAGACGGAAGTTTCGAGGCTTGGAAAAACTATGGTAATGAAATAGATGAAATCAAGAGGATTTCTGTAGAAGAATTTGCCGAAGAATTTTCTGAAAACGCAAAAATTATCGATGTCAGAAAAGAGTCAGAATACGAAGCAGACCATATTGAAAATGCTTATAGCAAGCCGCTCGCTTATATCAATGACTGGGTAAATTCTTTAGATAATTCCGAGCATTTTTATATTCATTGTGCCGGTGGTTACAGAAGTATGATTGTGGCAAGTATTTTGCAGGCAAGAGGTTACAGAAATTTTACCGAAATTGATGGTGGTTTCAATGCCATTAAGAAAACCGGAAAATTCCCTTTGAGCAATTTTGTTTGCCAGAGTAAAACTTTGTAAATCTAAAGTCTAATCTCTAAATTATAATAAAATGTCACAGAAATTTCAAGAACTCATACAATCCGAACGTCCTGTTCTCGTTGATTTTTTTGCCACTTGGTGTCAGCCGTGCAAAGTTCAGTCTTCAGTTTTGAATTCTGTAAAAGAACAGGTTGGCGAAAAAGCAAGAATTGTTAAAATTGATGTGGACCAATTTCCGTCAATCGCTGCGGATAATGGTGTTCGGGGCGTCCCTACTTTAGCGATTTTCAAAAATGGAGAATTGCTTTGGAAAGAAAGTGGCGTCCACGATGTGAATTCTTTGGTGGGTTTGCTGGATCGGTATTCTAATTAGGAAAAAAAATAAAGTTTGTCATTCACTACGTCGAATCTTTGATTTCTGAAAGAATCTCAGCAGATACAAATTCACCAACTTAGATTTCTCCGGAATGACAATCTTTACATTTTTAATGCATTTTTCCAATCATATCGAACTCATCTCTCTCATTTAAAAAAGGAAATTTGCTCCTAAATTTTTTCAGCTCGTCCAAATTCCATTCTGAAAAGATGATATTATTTTCACGTTCAGAAATCTCTTTTCCATCCGGAAAATAAACCAATGAGCTTTCTTCATACTCTAAATTATAACCGTCTGTTCCCGTTCTATTCAACCCAAAAAGAAAGGCCTGATTTTCTATCGATCTTGCCTTCAAAAGGGTTTTCCAAGCATCTACTCTGGATTTTGGCCAATTGGCTACATAAAGGACAGCGTCATAATCATTCTGATTTCTAGAAAAAACCGGGAAACGCAAATCAAAACAAACTTGTAACAGAATCTTAAATCCTTTGTAATCAATTATTTTTCGTTCTTTACCGGCTGTATATATTTTGTCTTCACCTGAATATGAAAACAGATGTCTTTTATTGTAATATTCAAATTGACCATCCGGATAAACAAAGTAAAACCGGTTGTAGAATTTTTCATTGTCTATAACAGAAGCACTTCCTGCGACTGCTGAATTTTTATTTTTCGCAAATGATTTCATCCACTTAAGTGTTTCTTCGTTTCTGTCTGCAACCTCATCGGCTTCCATACAAAATCCAGTAGAAAACATCTCCGGAAGAAGGAATAAATCAGCTTCAACCAAACTCAATTCCCGCTCGATCAGCTGGAAATTGGCCTCTTTATTTTTCCAGATAATATCCAAATTCAAACCTGCAATTTTTAGTGATGACATTCTCATAAATTTACTGCAAGTTATAACTTTGAAAGATTTTGATCATAATATTATCTTAATAAAAATCGATTATCTCATATCTTATTCCGTTAAAGTTTATTAAAAAACCGTTAAAAATTTTAGTTTGTAACAATCTGATTATGGTTTATATATAATTTTGCACCACTAAATTTAAAACTTAATAAAATAATTAATGAAGAAATTCCCTTTATTGTTATGCTTGATTTACCTTGTGACAACCTCTTTTTACCCGTCAGGTTCCGAGAACCAAAAATCTCTGCAACCCTTGTCAGTAAAAGAAATTAAGCTGACGCCAAAAAAGAATTTCTCTCCAAAAAGCCCAGCTGAAGAAATCTACAGACAGCTACAGTTTGCGGATGAAACATTGAATTTTGAAGTCTTTGATAAAGCTTATTTAGGATTCCAAAATTTGAAAAAATCCGGTAAACTGCAGCCAACGGCTAACCTGCTTTCTATATGTGATTTCAGCTTGTCTTCTAACAAAAAAAGACTTTGGGTCATTAACGTGGACGAGAAAAAAGTGCTTTTTAATTCGCTTGTAGCACACGGAAAAGGAACAGGAGAAGAGTTTGCAACCCAGTTTTCTAATGTAGAAAACTCGCACCAGTCCAGCCTTGGATTTTACATCACAGAGCAAACGTATACCGGTGACAATGGCTATTCCCTGCGTTTATTCGGGATGGATAAAGGCTATAATGATGCTGCTCTGGAACGTTGCATAGTGATGCACGGCGCCAATTATGTCAGCGAAGATTTTATTAAAGCAGAAAAAAGACTTGGGAGAAGCTGGGGATGTCCTGCTGTCCCAAGAGAGCTGGCCGAGCCTATTATCAACACGATAAAAAATCAGACTTGTCTTTTTATTTATTATCCAGACCAAAACTATCTTGCCGGCTCGCAATGGCTTAAAGGAAGTGAGCAGAAAGATAAAATCCTGGATTCTTTGGAGCAACAGAAAATAGCTACGAATTGATAATTCCTCTTTTCTATCGCATAAAAAACCCTTTAGAATAGTAAATCTGAAGGGTTTTTTATGATTGATAATTATTATGGATTCTTTACCAATAATCGGAAACCTTCGCCGTGAACGTTGATGATTTCCAGACCTTCGTCGTCTTTAAGAAGTTTTCTAAGTTTGGCGATATAGACATCCATACTTCTGGCTGTGAAATAGTTTTCCTTTTTCCAGATTTTTCTAAGTGCCAGATCTCTCGGCATAAAATCATTTCTGTGGATGCAAAGCAATTTCAGAAGCTCGTTTTCCTTTGGAGACAGTTTATATTCATTATCACCCACTCTCAACTGTCTCAGCATAGAGTCGAAGAAAATATTACTAATCTTGAACTGCTCCTGATCTTCATTTTCCAAAACGGCACTTCTTTGCAGAATTGCTTTAATCTTATACAGAAGTAACTCTGTGTCGAATGGTTTTGTAATATAGTCATCCGCTCCTATCTGATAGCCTTTCAGGATGTCTTCTCTCATGTTTCTTGCCGTCAGGAAAATAATCGGTGTATTTTTATCGATTTTTTTCACGTCTTCAGCAAGAGAAAATCCGTCTTTTTTAGGCATCATCACATCGAAAATACAAATATCAAATTCTTTTTCCGTGAATTCTTTTAGTCCCATCTCTCCATCGGTAGCTAATGTTACCTCGAAGTTATTTATCGTCAGATAATCTTTAAGAACTGCCCCAAAACTCTGGTCGTCTTCTACTAATAATATTCTATTGCTCATTGTTTTTAAATTAATAATGAAGATTTATAGATTCTTCCTTTTGTTTATATTTTGATTTGTTAATTTTAACTTTACTATTGCTAAAAATTACACCATCGGTAATTTTATAGTGAATGTACTTCCTTTTCCTTTATGAGAATCTACGAGGATTTGACCTTTGTGGATTTCCACAATTTTCTTTACATAAGACAAACCAAGGCCTTGTCCCTTTACGTTGTGGATATTTCCCGTTTCCTCACGAAAGAATTTTTCAAAGATCTTGTTCTTATTTTGCGATTCCATTCCCATTCCTTTGTCTGAAATTTCGATAACATACCAATTACCTTCATTTCTAGTAGAAAGCTTTATTTCCGGTGTTTCAGGGGAATATTTGTTGGCATTATCCAGCAAGTTGATCAATGCATTCGACAAGTGAAACTCATCAACTCTGAAATTGTATTTGGTAGCGTTGAACTCAGTTATAAGACTTCCGTTTCTCTCGTTGACGATCAATTGGAAAGATTCTGCAATGCTTTTAATCAGTTCCCGCACGTTCGTTTCTTTTAGATGAAGCGGCATTTCATTGCGTTCCAATTTGGACATATTCAGAACGGTTTCTACCTGTTTTTTCATCCTCAGGTTTTCCTGTTTGATGAGTCCGGAATAATACTTAACCTTATCCGGATCGGTAGCAATCTT
This sequence comes from Flavobacteriales bacterium UBA7519, assembly GCA_002476905.1. Lineage (GTDB taxonomy): Bacteria > Bacteroidota > Bacteroidia > Flavobacteriales > Weeksellaceae > Epilithonimonas. The sequence continues at coordinate 11,003 of DLND01000131.1, read as the reverse complement.
ATCGTTAGCCAGAGAATCCGATGCCACGGAAATTGTTGCCAATGGTGTTTTGAACTCGTGAGACATATTATTGATGAAATCGGTTTTGATTTCGGCAATCTTTTTCTGTCTCATCATATAATTAATCGAGATAATATAAATTCCAAGGATCGTAAGCAGTGATATAAAAGTCCCCAAAAGCATTGGAAGATTATGTTTTACCAAAGAGTAATCTTTTCTTGGAAAGACCAGTGCCAATGTAAACAAAGTCCTGTCTTTACTGTCTGTAAAAAGCGGATAAGTATAATTGGTTTTATCTTTTTGGTCCAGATAAATGTTGTTTGCAATACTAGTTAACTGGTTAGTTTTATTGATAACGCCGAATCCAAATTTTGTATCAATCCCTTTCAATCTAAGCTCTTTAGTAACCACAGAGTCAATGATCTTACTGTCCACTCTTTTCTCGATCGGAAGATTTGTTGCGCTGAGCCTTGCAAACTCCTTCATCTGATAAGAATTATTGTCAATATCTCGGCTGATGTTTGTCGTAAGCGGTTCAGGCGTGCTTCGTTTCAACTTTAGCTGACCTTCATCTTTATATAATTTAGTGGTGTAAAGCGTGTCACCTTTGGCGGAAACAGGGATATTTTGCTTTTCGACAATGCTGGTCTGGAAAAGGATATTTGAACGGTTTGCAGAGTCCGAACTTTGCTGAATATAGGTTTTGATTGGTTGATCTTTCGACGCAAGCACTTCACGCCCCACATTTTTGTAGGTGTCATTCCAATATTTATTAACCTCGATTTGATTAACTTTTTGGGTAGATGTTTCCAACGCTGAATAGACTTTATTAGAAAAATCCTGTTCCAATGCGCCATATAATTCTTTAATCCAATATAACTGTAATGAAACGAAGACCACCATGGAAATCGTCATAAACACAGAAATAATAGGAATAAATTTGTTATTCATTATTATTATTAATTTTGAAACGTTAAAATTACTTCTTTTAAGAATATCGACACAATAATAACCACATAAAATTATCAAAAATTTCCTAAAACATGATTTTTTAACATTTTATTGTGAATATCAAATATATTGCCATAAGAAAAAGATTGGTGTGATTTTTTATAATTAATTTTATAAAAAAGAAATCGTTATGAACTCAGAAATTGTTTTTAATAAGGATTCAGATACCGGAGTTTATGTGATGAAGGTTTATAAGGCTGATGTTTCCACACTTTGGGATTACTTCACAAAGTCAGAATTGATTGACCAATGGTGGGCACCAAAACCTTGGCAATGTGAAACCGAAAAAATGGATTTCCGCGAAAATGGTATTTGGTTGTACGCCATGAAAGGTCCGGACGGAGAAAAAGAATTTGCCTTAGCCAGTTACGGCGAAATAATGCCACACAGAAGTATTGCTTGGACAGATGCTTTTGCAGATGAAAAAGGAAAAGTCAAGACAGATTTGCCACAAACTGCTTGGTTAATAGGTTTCACAGGAATTGATGAAGGAACGAGAATGACTTTCAATCTGCATTTCAATTCCCAAGAAGAACTGAATCAGCTTGTTGAAATGGGATTTGAGGAAGGTTTCAAAATGGGACTGAATCAGTTGGAGGATTTGTTAAATCGATGATTTGATAATTTGTTGAGTAGGATATTAATCGTATAATCAACAAATTACCAAATTATCATATCAACTCAATTTCCTCATCAATAAAATATTGGATAATCGCTTTTTTCATAAGAAGCGATTGTTCATTGGGTTTCAATTCCGGAAGGTCATCTAACTTTTCAAATTGTGGCCAGCCATCTTCATAATGCGTGAATTTGTAATATCCAAAAGGTTCCAACAACCTGCAAACAGCAATGTGAACCAAATTGACTTTATCATCCTTCGTGAATTTCTGTTGTCCACTTCCCAATTCCTGAACGCCAATAATGAATAGAAACGTTTCTATTGGAGGGTTTTTCTCAGTTTGAAAGTTAATTTCAAAAAAGTGTTCTATTTTTTTCCAGATTTCGGATTCTGTCATAATTAATTTTTTAAACCTTCAACTTTAAACAAAAACGCATACTCTAAAGCTATTTCTTTCAAACTTTCGAATCTTCCGCTTGCGCCACCGTGGCCGGAACTCATATCAGTTTTGAAAATCAAAATATTATTGTCGGTTTTCAAATCTCTCAATTTCGCCGTCCATTTTGCAGGCTCCCAGTACTGAACTTGGGAATCGTGGAAACCGGTTGTTATCAAAATATTAGGATAATTTTTCGCTTCGATATTGTCGTAAGGCGAGTAGGATTTCATATAATCGTAATATTCTTTTTCATTCGGATTTCCCCATTCGTCGTATTCTCCAGTTGTTAAAGGTATTGTTTCGTCCAGCATCGTGGTTACAACATCTACAAAAGGAACCTGCGCCACAATACCGTTGAAAAGTTCTGGGTTGTAATTCATCACAGCTCCCATAAGCAATCCACCTGCGCTTCCGCCCATTGCGTAAAGATGTTTTGGAGATGTATAATTTTCTGATATTAAGTGTTTTGCTGAATCGATAAAATCAAAAAATGTATTCTTTTTCTGAAGCATTTTTCCATCTTCATACCATTCACGACCAAGATATTCGCCACCTCTGATATGGGCAATTGCATAAATAAAACCTCTATCCAAAAGAGATAATCTCACGCTGGAAAAACTTGCATCAACTGTGTGTCCGTAACTTCCGTAACCGTAGAGTAACAATGGAGTGTCAGCAGATTTTTTAGTATCTTTATGATAAACCAAAGAAATAGCAACCTCTTTTCCGTCTCTTGCCGTTGCCCAAATTCTTTCTGAGATATAATTTTCTGCAAAGAATTTACCTCCCAAAACTTCCTGTTGTTTCAGAAGAGCGGTGGTTTTTTCTTTCATATTATATTCGAAAGTGGAAGCTGGTTTGGTTAATGATGTGTAACCGAACCGCAAAATATCTGTGTCAAACTCCAGATTAATACCAATATAAGCTGTGTAAGTCGGATCTGAGAAAGGTAGGTAATAGGAGTTATTGTTTTGATTATCAATAATGTTAATTTGCAAAAGACCTTTTTCGCGTTCTTCCAGCACGAAATAGTTTCTGAAAATCTCAAAACCTTCCAATAGAACATTTTCTCTATGCGGAATGAAATCCTGCCAATGTTCCATAGACGGTTTATCAACTTTAGTTTTTACAATCTTGAAATTGGTAGAATCATCGGCATTCGTAATGATGTAAAAATCATCCTCATAATGTTCTACAGAATATTCCAAATCCTCTATTCTTGGCTGAACAATCGTCCAATCTGCAAAAACATTATTGGCTGGAATAAATCTCATTTCATCTCCGTTAGTGGAGGATGATGCGATGAAAATATACTCCAATGATTTGGTTTTGAAAAGGCTTACATCAAAAGTTTCGTCCTCCTCATGATAAATTAAAATATCATTTTCGGGATTGGTTCCCAGTTTATGGCGGTAGATTTGGAATGCCCGTAAGCTAGCATCTTTTCTGATGTAGAAAACATGTTCATTATCACCTGCCCAAACTGCTTTTCCGGTAGTGTTTTCTATGACGTCTGGGTAAACTTCTCCTGTTACGATATTCTTGAAAAAAATGGTATAAATCCGTCTTCCCACTGTATCTGTAGAATAGGCAATGACCTCGTTATTAACACTTACAGAAATACTTCCAGTCTCGAAAAATGCTTCGTCTTCCGCCAGAATATTGGCATCCAAAAGTATTTCTTCTTCGTTTTCCAAAGTCCGGAACTTTCTGGAAAAAATTGGATATTCTCTACCTTCCTCATAACGAACTATGTACCAATATCCGTTGAAAAAATATGGTAACGACTCATCATCTTTTTTATAACGAGCCTTCATCTCCTCAAATAATTCGTTTTGGAGATCTTCGGTATCCTTCATCACAAAATCACAATAAGCATTTTCCTCCTCAAGATATTGGATCACATCGGGGTTTTCTTTTTCGTTCATCCAGAAATAAGGGTCATTTCTTTTATCGTTATGGATTTCTAGAAGTTTATCTATTTTTTTAGCTTGTGGAGCGTTCATTTCTTTTAAATCAATTCTTAGCCTTAATTACTTCAGATTAAACAAATGTAAACAAAAAACCATCCCAAAATTGAGGGACGGTTTTATTTTATCTCAGCAAAAATCTACTTATTAATGCTTCTGATATATTTTTCTATCGCCATAGTCATAGACGGTGTTTCTTTACTAGGCGCCATCACGTTCACCGTGAGACCCGCTTCTTCCGCCGCAGCTTGGGTTGTGGTTCCAAAGACAGCAATCTTGGTTTCCTCTTGCTTAAAATCCGGAAAGTTCATTCCTAACGATTTAATTCCTTGAGGACTGAAGAAAACCAACATATCGTATTCCTTCACATTGATGTCTGTCAAATCACTGGCAACTGTTTTGTACATAATCGCCCTCGTCCAGTCCAGATTGGCAGCATCTAGTACACGCGGGATTTCCGGAGTAAGGATATCAGAAGAAGGTAGCAGATATTTTTCACTTGGATGTTTCTTGAACAGCGGCGAAAGATCAGAAAAATTCTTCTCACCAAAGCTGATTTTTCTTTTTCTGTAAACGATATGCTTCTGAAGATAATTTGCGATGGCCTCTGACTGGCAGATGTAACGCATAGAATCCGGAACGGCAAATCTCATTTCCTCTGCTAGACGAAAATAATGATCCACTGCATTTTTGCTCGTGAAAATAATGCCTGTGTATTGTGTCAGGTCGATTTTCTGAGTTCTAAGCTCTTTGGCATCCACTCCTTGTACATGAATAAAAGGCCGAAAATCGATCTTGATTTTTTCCTTTTTAGCAATTTCCAAATAAGGTGAAGACTCATTCGGAGCGGGCTGTGAAACTAAAATAGATTTGATTTTCATCTCAAAACGTGTTGGTTACATTTATTAAAACAAGAACTTCCAAAGTACTAAAACGGGTACTATTTGAAGCGTGCAAATATACAAAAATTTATAATACCACTTTTCCGGCAATATAGGCTGGTTATGGAAAATATATATTAGATTTTTTAATATGAATGATCCCATAAACAGGAAAATAATTATATAAAAATATTGTACCAAATCTACCGGATAGTAATAAAGAATAAAACTCAGTATAATAAAACCTATTGATTCCAGAAAAAAGAATTTGCTTGCGATGAGCGTAAGATTTTTCAGATTTTTATTACTTCCAACGCTGGAATAGAACAGAAATGTGAGAATATTCCTCAAGAAATCAAAAATGAGCAATGTAATTAGAGTAAATCCGAATTTATTAAGCTCCAATCCAAAAATATGGATATCTGATACAGCTTTAGGAATCACCGGAACAAACTGTGATAGCAGCAATGCCAGCATCAAACATCTAACGAACGAAACGATGATCCAGGTGGGTGTAAGATTACTGGAATCTTCTATTTTTTGCATCAGAAAATCTTTGACATTCGCATCTCTCTGAAAAACAGATAAAAGGATAATGTAGACAAAGATACTCCCAAGAATACAATATGCCACCCAATCATTATGTTCTACAATCCTTATCAACGGCTAAAAATTTTTGCAAAAATAAGAATTTGATTAATGGGAATACTGCTATTCATAAACTAATTTTCAAATTAGATGTTAAATAATTGAAAGATGCGATCTACAACAAAAAAACCCTCGCTGAGCGAGGGCCTTGTTAATATAAAAATGTGTTTTATTTTTGATTAAGAAAATATTGTGCTTCGGCTTTTCCCCAAGTAGGATGCAAAGAAGTTTTTGGCTTGTAGGTTGCAAACTGTTCTAGGGCTTTTTTGAAAAGTTCTGTACCTTTAGATTTACTTCCTCCAAACTGCTCTGGAGTGAAATAGGCGTCTTCCGCTTTAAGAATCGTAATTCTCGGATTGTTGGGATCTAGAGATTCTGCCTTTTCCAATGCCTGCTGAGCAATGGGAGATTCGCTCATGTATCGGCTCATCGGATCTGTCATCATTCTTAGTCTGCTGGTCAATTTCTTAAGGATAAAAAGCTCAGCATTATTTGGGCTAATAGCGTCTGCTTTTGCAATGTATTTTTCCGCCTCTGCAGCTACTGCATCCAATTCATCAGTTTTTCCGGATTGCATCATAAGTCTGCCTTTCTGAATTGTTGCAAATGCAGCGTAATAGTAGGGTAGCCAATTGGTACTTTCCTTTGTAGCGATTCTGTCAAAATCATTAGCAAGCGCTGTAAATTCTTCTGTTGTTTTATGGTCTTCCACTTTAGCAATTTTTTCAGTCATTGTTTTTTCAAAAACAGTTTGAGCAAAAGCTGTAAATCCTATTAAAGAAAGGCTGATTGTTAAGATTAATTTTTTCATTTTGAATATTTTTAGTTGTTATTTTAAATTTCTGATTCAAAGATATAATGAGTTTCAGTTTGTTTAAATTTTACTCTTCTGAACCGTAATTTTTGATGACTGAGTCGTTACAAATTATTATTAATCGCATCATTGGTCTTATCAACTCCAAAACTTACAAATACACCTACAAAAATAAAAGTATTGACCGGTGGCACCACTGCAGTTCTGCTTTTTCCGTTTGACGAGTAATTGTATCCGTAAACATTCTTATTCCCTAGAATATTATTGATACTCAAAACAAATACTGTAAACGATTTCGAATCTTTCTTCCCAACACTTGGAACATAATTCACACTGAAATTCAATCCGCTGTAATCTTTCAATCTCCCGGAATTATCAAGAACATTGACAAGTTTTCCGTTGTTATCCTCTTTCGTTATAATGTTATAATATGGTCTCCCTTTGGAATAAGTATAAGAAAGGTTGAATCTGGTTTTCCAATTCGTGATAAACTTTTTGGCAACAGCGTTAAAGGTATGTTTTGATGCAAAATTAGGTGCTAAACTAAAAGGATAGTTTAAGAAGTCTCTTTTAGAGTCGAGGTAAGAATAAGTAAGCCAGTAATCAATTTCTTTAAAAGTCTTTTTATCTCTCCAGAACAATTCGATTCCTTTCGCAAAGCCACTTCCGCTGTTGTCATAAGCTATCTGGTATTGGTTATTTGTGGCAGACTGATTTATATTGGCCAAAGCGGTGGTTTTAATAAGATCACCATATTTTTTATAAAAAGCTTCGAACCTTAGACTTCTGCCATCAGAATTTTTCTGAATCTGAAAGATGTAATGATCTGCTCTCTGAAAACTAAACTGATTGCTGAAAATATATTTGCTTTCCGGATTCTGATAAAAAATCCCGTAAGCCAAAGATGTGGTCCACTGTGGCGATATCCTGTAGGCCAAAGCCGCTCTTGGTGAGAAGTTCCATTGATCTAAGTAAGATGAACGCTCAGCTCTTGCGCCAATTTTAGCCGATAAATTATTGGTAAAAATCAAATCTGTTTCTGCAAAGAATGATGATATCAAGTCTTTATAATTTCTTTCGAATGATCCATATTTCATCGTTTCATCTGCATTGTTCAGTTCAAATCCTGCTCTTATAATGCTTGCGCGGTTAATTTTACTTTCCAGAACTGCTTTTGCATTGATATAATTAGACTTGTTTGTAATAGGCATATTGGATTGCTCTGTATTATTTTTAAAAGTGGAGAAATTCAGATCGTTAAAATTGTAAGTATAGGAGCTCCCGATATTAAGCAAATACTTTCCAAATTTTTCTCTGTAAGATAAGTTATGAAACATATTCTGACCTTTTAGGCTTACCAGATTCCTGTCAGAATCCTTTTCCAAGCTTGCAGATTCTACTGCCATTTTATTTTCATCTACACTTCCATAGTATTTGATAAAACCACCTTTTTTGGTTTTAATTCTAAAGTTTCCATCGAAGCCATAATCTTGTGGATATTTATCAAAATCTGTATTGAAGTTTAACAATTTTCCCATCAGTCCAAGATTCGAATAACTACCGGCAACGCCCCAAGAAGCTGTTTTTTCTTGATTAAGTTTCTGATAATTAGCACTTAGGAAAATCGGAGAAACTCCAAAATCAAAAGAAGTTTGTTCTGGCAAATCCACACTTTCCAGGATTAAAACCGAAGATAAAGCCTGGCCGTAAAGCGCCGAATATCCACCGCTGGAAAACACGTTACCCTTAAACAAGGAAGTGTTGAAGCGGTCTCTTCCGGCTATTCCCGGAACCGAATTAGTAAAATAACTATTAACCAGATTACCATCTATAAAGATTTTAGTTTCCGTCCCAGATCCTCCTCTCACAAACAAACCTTCGCTCTCTCCTACTTTCTGCACTCCCGGCAAATAGCCAAGTGCCGAAGAGATCTGTGCATTGGCACCAGCTGTTGTATAAATATCCAATGGCGTTAGCAGCGCTGTTGCCCGTTTTTTATCACTCGCTTCTATGCTTCCCGCGGTAATGACAACGGCATTGATTTCATTAACCTGCTCCTTAAGAGTGGCATTCAGAACGACATCTATTCCATCAATTCTGACCGGTAACTCTATCGCATCATAATCTTTTCCCGTAAAAACCAATGTTTTATCTCCGCTTTCCGTAGTTGTAAAGGAATAACTTCCATTTGCATCAGTAGTTGCTCCATCATAGGTATCCTTAAGTGTTACATTAATGTCTTTCAGCGGTTTATTTCTATAAGTTACCTTTCCAGAAACAGTGGTTTGTGCCCAAATAGTAAAACCTGTCAAAAGAAATAATAGTGTAATGATTCTGCGTTGCGCTCTCATAATATTAATTTTGATTCAAAGATATTTCTGTTGCTGGCAATACCGAATTAATTGTTACCGAACTGTTAAAATTTACTACCGAGCCGTCAATGTTTCACGTAAAACAATTCCCATTACATTGGCTTCAAAATTGTTATATTCGATAAAATAAATAAACTATAATATGAAAAAGTTAATACTCATTGGAATTGCCGGTCTATCACTGGCATCCTGCAAAACAATTTCTAAACAGTATGTTGTCCGACCAAAATCGTATACGGAAACACAGGGAACGGCAACGTTTATTCAGAAAAAAGGTAAAGTAGAAATGGATCTTAGCGTATTCAAACTCAAACCAGGATTGCATGCCGTTCATATCCACGAGTTTGGGAACTGCAGTGCTACTGATGCATCTTCTGCCGGCGGCCACTGGAATCCTTCTAAAGATGACCACGGAAAATGGAAGTCCGATCATTTTCATATGGGTGATATCGGTAATCTGGATGCAGACAAAGACGGGAAGTCTCGTCTGATATTTTCAACGGATAAATGGTGTCTTGGATGTGATGACCCAATGAAAAACATTATCGGAAAATCTATTGTGATCCACGCAGGAGTTGATGATTTTCATACGCAACCCACTGGAAATGCAGGAGGAAGAATTGGGTGTGTGGAGATAAAGTAGTATAGATTTTGATGATAATAGACGGATATATAACAAACAATAATCGGTAATCTGTTATAGATCTGTCTATACTCTTTCCTGTCTAAAGATTATATTTCAAAACTTTGGAAAGCATCAATTATATGATTGATTTCCAAAGTTTTTTGATGGTTTGGAAGTACAGAAATAATATCAAACCGGACTTCTTTATCAATATTATTTTCTTCAACGAAATAATTAGCAGCTGATATTAATAACTTGATTTTCTTTTTATTAACTGCTTCCTGCGGTTCAAGAAAAGCATCTGTATTTCTGGCTTTAACTTCTATGATGATGATTTGATTTTGCTTCTCAGCGATGATGTCGATTTCCGCTTTCAGATATCGGAAATTGCGCGCAAGAATCTTATATTCTGCTTTGACTAAAAAATCCACCGCAAGATCTTCGGCAATCTTTCCAAATTCGTTATGGTCTGCCATTTTGGACTATTATTAATTAAACTCCACAAGTACTTTTTTATCTACTTTCATTTTGACTTCTGAACCTATAATCAATGGTCTGTTGTCAAAAATATGTCCGTTTGGAAAGCCAAAAACTGTTGGAAAATCATATTTGGAAACTCTGTCTGCAATCAATTGATACGTGAATGAATCAAAGGATTCTTCGTATTCTTTATTCTCTGTTTCTTTTCCCATATTGGTCATTCCGCCAACAATTAATCCTTTGATTTTTTTGAAAACACCAGCTAATTCAAGACTCATAATCATACGATCCAGGGCATAAAAATTTTCACCAATATCTTCTATAAATAGGATTTTATCTTTAAAATCGAAGGAATATGGTGTCCCTAGAAGTGCATAAATCAAGGCGAGATTACCGCCCACTAAAATTCCCGAAGCCTCTCCTACTCTATTATTCGAATTCGAATTGATTCTGTAAGCTGGATTTTTACCTTTCAAAATGTCGAAAATCAATTCATAACTCTCATCCGTAACGCCAAAACTTGAAGTTTTGACTGTTTGTCCGTGGATAGAAGCAAAGCCTTTTTTCAGCAAATAACTCTGAATCACTGTATTGTCAGAATATCCGATGTACCATTTTGGATTTTTTTTGAATTCTTTCAAATTTAAATGCTGAACCAAATGTTGACAACCATAACCTCCTCTCGAAGCCCAGATTGCAGAAATTTCTGGGTCGTTCAATGCCCAATTGATATCATTTATTCGCTGTTTTTCTGTTCCAGCGTATGAATAACCGTTTTGGTATTTTGTGTAGAGATTTTCGCCTAAAACTGGTTCGTAACCTTTGGATTTGATTAATCTTAAAGTTTTATCCAATTGTGGAATCTCTACAGAACCTGCTGGGGAAATAATGGCAATCTTCGAACACTTTTTTAACGGTTTGGGGAAAGTAATTTTTTGCATTTGTGTTGAATTTTGAATTCTGAATTTTAAATCAAAGGTCGCGACGATTTTTTGAATTATTGAAACTATTTCGTTGATTGTAACCGTGCAAAACTTTGTGGTAAAGACCTCAATTGTTTTACATCGTATCTGCAGCCCGACCTGAGCGGTTATCCTTTTTGCGAGAGGCTATGCCGAGCAAAAAGATAATAGCGGAGGGCGGA
>DLND01000135.1 GCA_002476905.1 Flavobacteriales bacterium UBA7519 | reverse complement strand
CGCTCTTCCGATCTAGTCCGGATTCTATCCGTTATATGAGGCAATCTGAGATTTTTCCTGTTATAGATAATACCACGGCTCCGCTCGGTTATCCGCTAGCCATTAAGTTTTTTACTTTTTTTGAGCTGGATCACTTTTGGAGCAGTAAGCTTGTTGGACTATTGGCATACACTGTCATTCTGATTTTTGCATACAGAAAACAGTTTTTCTTCAAAGAACTGATGATTATTGCTTCTTTATTCAGCTTTGTCAGTATTTTTTCATTTACAATGAGTGAAGAAATGATCCTTCCTTTTGTAGTGATTTATTTTTACATAGGAAGACAGATTATAAACCAAAAATATACTTTAGCAAAAGGGAGCTTTTATTTGAGTCTATGCTTGATTGCAATGATTAATATCCGGTACAGCGGCTTATTTTTCTGCTTTGGAAATATCATTTTCGGATTGATGAATTTCAGGAAAAATTATTGGAAAACCTTTGGTTTAAGCGGAATTGTAGGTATTCTGTTCTACGGTATTTACAAATTTACTTTTATTGATTATTTTAATGAAAAATACATCGATACTTTTTTAGAAATAGGCCTCAAACCTACATCTCAGCTTCTTTTGGAACTGTTCCAGGGAATGGCAACCACTTTCAATCCGTTCATCCACATTGCAGATCCAAATGGCGGAATTATCAACTACGGAATTTATGGAATTGGTTTTTTGACAATGCTGCTAATGCTTTTTCTATTCATCAAAACCAAACTTAGTGATACAGAAAAATTTATAGTTATAGGTTCTTTAGTCTGCATCGTGTTGTCTTATTTTATACAATATATCTATTCTGTTAATGCGATAGATTACCGACTGATGGCTCCTTTTTCCATTGGAATTTGGATGGTATTTTTCCGGAAGCTGTTCACTGTTTTCGGGGCATTGACGTATACCATAGGATTTGCAAGCCTTTCAGTTGGCTTTCTATTTACCTGGCTATCTAAAGGAAATTACCTGGAAAACAGAAAGGCAATAACTACATTTTTGAAAGACGAAAACCTGATGCATAGCAAACTGAAGTTCTATGTGAAAGATCTGGAAGATAATGACGTACAGACTGCGGAACTCATCAGCACTGTAAATCCTCATATCTATTATACTTTTACAGCTTCTGATACGCTAAAAAATGATGTGCTGACAAGATATAAAGTTGAGAAAAAAATCAGCATCAAAAAAAATAAATATCAATAATTGTTTTAGGGATTTTTTCTATCTTTGAAAATTAGAGATCATAATCTTTCTCTGATTTATTTTAAAAATTTTTATTATGAAATTACCAAAGTTTTTATTGGCCGACAATTCTGATTTCCCGGAAGATCTATTCGTAGTGCATACAGAATATCCTCGTTTCATCCTTAATGTAGAAGAAGAAGATGTGGAGTGGCTGGATGATCTTGAAGGTGACGATGAAGAAACTGTAGCTACTGAAGCTACTAAAGTTGTAGAAGAAGCCTTCAAATGGTGTGACGAAGAACTTGCGAAATACGACGAAGAAGGAGAAGAATAAAAAAAAGAGCTCAAATTTGAGCTCTTTTTTTTATTTTTTTATTTACTGCTTAGTGAATTTTAGAAGCAAAAGATTGTCTTTATAAAGTTCCAATGTAGATTCGGTTACAACATATTTATTGACCTTTGGAAGCACTTCCAAATACGCTGTTTCAGTTATCATATTATTACACATTTTTCTTGTAGAGCCAATGTTCTTTGCTGAAAAATTTCCGGCAGAAGTATCAATTGTGGCTTCTGAAAAATAGTTATTACAGCCTGCATTTCCGGAGATTCTGTTTTGCTCTATTACCAAAGTTGGTTTATTGGTGATATCATCTGCCAGAATCCATTGCGTACCTGTGATGGATGCCTGGTTTTTTCCCAGCTTGGCTGTATTTCCCAATCTGCTTGTACACGAAACAACGGTTAATGCTAATATAGATGTAAAAAAAAGTTTTTTCATTGTTATAAAAATTACATTCCAAAGATAAGATTTTCTTTCTTAACACAATTACCATCTACTAATGAAAAAAAGAGACAACCCGTAAGCTGCCTCATTTCAAAATTTGTGTTTTTATGGTTATGTTTTATTTTTTGATGACTTTGAAGGATTTTGTAGTTCCATCTATCATTCTTAAATGGATAATATAAAAGCCTTTTGATAATGAAGATAGGATTAACGATTTTTCAGGCTTCAAAGTTTCTTCTAAAAAACGTGAATTAAATTAATAATGAATAAGTTATCATTCCTAATTTTTAAAAGCTTAATTTTGCACTCCGAAATTAGTATTAATATGAAAAGAATTACCGAATACAGAAAACTTCTGGAGGTAGACAAAACTGCAACACTTAAAGATCTAAAAAACATCTACAGAAATGTGATGAAGGAAACACATCCGGACAAATTTATCAATGATGAAGAGGGAAAACTGGCAGCGGAGGAAAAGAGCAAATCTGTGATTGAAGCCTATCATTTTCTAGTGAGCATTAATGAAGAAACTCAGGAAAAATATAAAGAAGAATACACCGACACGATCTCCAATTCTATCATTGCTGATTTTTATCTTGAAAAATCCATACTGAAAGTGCAGCATCTGAACGGACAAATGTTCGAATATATAGGCGTTCCAAGAAATACTTACATCAAAATGGTAAATTCTGATTCTCCAAGTCGTTTTGCAAGAAGACACATCTACGGCAATTTTGTCTATAGAAAGTCCGGTGAAGCAATGGCAGATTAATTTTCCATTTTAAAATATATGAGACTTTCAGGTTTTTCTGAGAGTCTTTTTTATTTATATCCTTCAAGGCCTGTTTAAATTTGTTTCGAAAACCACAAAAGTCACAAAGTTTTAATCTCCCTTAAGTTTATCAAAGTT
>DLND01000137.1 GCA_002476905.1 Flavobacteriales bacterium UBA7519 | reverse complement strand
TCCTCCCGTTCCCACGATGACAGCGCCTTTAAAATCAGCTTCCTGATTCTGAAGTAAGCATCTTGCAATGAAAGACCCCATAGAATGCCCCAGTAAAAAATGAGAAATGTTAGGATAGTTGTTTTCTAAATATGCTGCCATCGTTGCGGCATCGTCTATCAGTTGCTGCTTGGGATTTTCTTCTTGAAAATAACCTAGTTCTTCCTGGTTTTCCGCCGTTTTTCCGTGTCCGAGATGGTCATATAATAGAACTGCAAAACCTTTGTTCGCCAGATATTCCGCAAAATCTTTATAACGACCGCTATGCTCCTGCATCCCGTGTAGTATAAGGACAGTAGCCTTTGGAGGTTCATTTATTGGTTCGAATAATTCATAAAAAAGATTGTGCGTACCTGAGTTGGCAATTTTCTTCCTCTTTATATATCCTGATGTGTGTTTTGCCATAGTCGGTTGGTTTTGTACAAAAATAAATATTCTGCCCTTGACAAAAGCAAGAGCAGAATAAAGTTAGATAAATTGGTTATTATAGACAATTTCTTTTATAGATTAAAGAGAGATATGCCTGTAGCAAGAAAGAACTTGGACAAAGTTAAAAGCAACACTTTTTTATTTTTAATTTCTGTACGCGGTATGAATGGCTTTTGCCAACACGTCTGGTTTTTTCCAGTGTTCTGTTACTGGTGTTACTTTTTTATCGAGACCGAGTAGGGTATATACCGCGATGCGTGCTGCACGAACCGAATATTCTTCTGTGAATACCATATCTTCCGGTATTTCTACAAACTGACTAATCATTGCTAGGTTGGTGCTGCCTTCGGGAACAACTGCAGGACGGTCTTTTTTAGCTCTTGGCTGAAACAAAGCATCGATGTAAGGCATCATACACGGAATAACATTGATAACGGTATCTTTTATTTCCTGTTCGTGTTTTTCAAAATGCAAATGATGAATCAACTCTGTCAAAATTTCTTCGCCCGTGCAATCAATCATCGGCTTTTTCACATAATCTCCCACTGCATCGGGATATAATCCGTAGCCCCAAAGAATAGTAGTATCATCGCCTTGCGCTTTGAAATGCGGTTGTGCAGCCACCACAATTGACATTCGCCACGATGAATCTTTAAACGTCATCAAAGCTCCGCTGCCCGGTTTGTTGCCAGTGTATTCTTCAATAAGTTTCAGAAAATTATTTCCTTTGAATGTTGGCGTAAATGAATACCATTTTGTTTCGTCCGGTTTGGTAAAGAACGGGTCTGGGTTACCCAACGTGCCGGGTTTCTTGTTGGCAATTTTACGCCATAATGCAAAACTTGGCGGATTTGACGGCAAATATTTTGCAGGCGTGTAATAATCGCCGTTATTAGAATTGTCTGTAATGCATCCGTTGGTAAAGAATACCAAATCGCCTTCATTCACGGTTATTTTCTCTGTGTTTCCTTCTGCATTGATGCATTCTATTTCCGTTACGGTAATGCCATTATCATCATCGGCAAAATCCAAATCGGTAACGGTTTTTCTTAATGAAAAGTCCACTTTATGCTGGTCCAGAAATGCCTTCAACGGCAAGATAACGGATTCATATTGGTTGTATGGTGTTCTGGTAACCCCTTCGAGTGTTTCGATTCTTGAAAATTCCAACAGCATACGTTTCATATAGCGTTGAAATTCAAAAATACTGCTCCATTCCTGCCAGGCAAAAGTGGTTTGCCACATATACCAGAAGTTGGTCGTAAAAAAATGATCGTCAAACCAATCACGAATGGTAATGTTGTCTAAATCATTTTCATCGGCAAAAAACAATTTCAAAAATTTCATCCGGTCCTGAGTATTGAAACCCATATCCGTTACGGGTAAAATATTTCCGTTTTTGTCAATCAACCGCGCCTTTGCATTGGTAGGATTCGCGTGGTCAAATGCCAGAATTTCGTCTTTTACGGAAATGTTCGGGACATCCAGAGAAGGGATACGGGATGTTAATTCCCAAAAGTTTTCATAGGTTTCTTCGTTGAGCATACGCCCGCCACGACAGATGAAACCTTTTTCTTTAGATCCCGCACCATCGTTGCTACCGCCCAAAATCGGCAGGGCTTCAATGATGTGAATGTTTTCGCCTTTAAAGCCTCCGTCTTCTAACAGATACACGGCACCAGCAAGACTTGCCAATCCGCCTCCGATGAAATATGCATGTTTGTTCGAATTGCTCATATGATATTTTTTTTTAGGTTATTTTTATATAATAAAGGTATTGATATACATTAATTCCTTGGTATCCCTAAATTCGAAAATCATATACGGAATTTCTTTTTTAAAAATGCTGTTGTCTTCGGTACCTTTGGGGCGATATTGACGCATGCTTTTTAAAGAAACGGCCGAATGCAGAGGTAGAATTAAAGCCTGTTTCAAATGCAATCTGAGAAATATTTTTTTCTGGATAGCCAAGCAGAACGCATACTTCTTTTAATAAGGCCTCGTCAATAATCTGATGTGGCGTTTTGCCGGTCGCTTTTTTTACAATCAGAATAAGATATTTGTTGGTAATGAATAGCTTGTCTGCATAGTATTGTACGTCCTTATGTAGCAAAATATTTTCTTTTACCAATTCGTTGAATTTAAAAAAAATATTATTATTATCTTTTGGAGTTAGATATGCGTTGTCTTTTCTGTCTTTATCAATTAGGACTGCAACTTCCAATAAAATATTAATAATAATAGTACGAACAATATCTTCTGTAAAACGACAATTCCTCGTGCTCTGCTGTTGAAGATAATCCAATAAATTGATTAAGTGCGCACTACTTGATTCGTTGGAAATTACTACGTTAAAACTATTTTTATTGAATAGAGACAGATTCTCGATAAAAAATGGATTAGAAATGTTCTTGAGCAGGAAATTCTTTTCAAAGAAAAGAACTTTCATACGGAAATCTTTGCTGGTATTTACAAATTTTATCATTGTTGACGGAGCAGATATCAGGAATCCATTTTGGGATATCTTGTAATGCTGATTATCAATTTCTAAATCTATACTACCGGAAACACAGATGCAGAATGCATAAAAATCCATGCGGAAGAGTCTTTTTGGGAATTCAAAAATGAGTTTTCCTGACGATATAAAGTAAGGTTCCTCACAATGTACGTGATAAAAAGATAATATTTCTTTAATACTTTCGTAAGCTTTCATAGCTTCTTATTTAATAGATTTATGCAGGCTGATATAATTTTCGTATTATATTTACTTCGCTACAGCTCCTCTCTTTTAATCTTTCGGACTTTGTAAAATAAAACACTATAGCTGGCAATGGCGCTTACTGTTACTATGATTATCATTTTTATAACATACGGATAGGTGAGGTCTACAGCGCCTTTTTCTATGATAAGTATTCTAAAGGCAGGCAGGAAATGTGTAAGCGGGATGATATTTGCAATGTACTGAACCCAAGTCGGCATTTGGCTGAGCGGCCAGGTAAATCCTGACAGGATAAAGCTGGGTGTGGCAATAACCATAAGGATTTCCGTAGCTTTCAGCTGGTTCGGAACAAGGATACTTACCAAAATTCCTATAAAGCAGACCGAGATTACAAAAACACCCGCTATCAGGGTAAGCGGAAAAATGTTTTCATAAAAAGGAATTCTGAACCACTTGGTAAAACCCCAGTACATCAGCCATATCCCGAAGCTCATTATGAGATAAGGCACGATTTTAACCAGTATCAGCATAAATGCAGAACGGCTTTTGTTTACCAGATATTTAAAAGTGCCGTTTTCAAACTCGGAAGCAAAAGAAAGAGCCAGTCCCAATAGTAATACCTGCTGAAGCACAGTAGCCAAAACACCTGGCCACAAAAAATACATATAGTTGGTGCTTCTGTTGTTCTTTTTTATAAACGTGGTTTTAAATGGCTCATACTGACTCATCAGCAAATTTTCAGGAACTCCTTGTTTACGTAAGGTTTCGACCTGTGTTCCTGCTTTTAGTGTTCCTAATACCAGCTGAAGGGCTGATGAAGAATAATTTGCCGTCAATACATTTGCGGTATTGATGATGGTAGTAACTTCAGGATATCGTTTTGTCAGCACATCTTTCTCAAAATCTTTTGGGATAATAACGACGCAGGTTGCATCTTTCTCAATCATCAAACGATTGAGGTTTGTCTCGTCAAACTGCAGCCTTGCAACAGACAAAACTTCGTTGTCATTCATCATTTCTATGGCTTTCCGGCTGAGTGCGCTTTGGTCATAATCTACCACTATGATTGGTAAATCTGTCACTTTCCCTTTGCTATACACATATCCCAACAAAACACCGTACATCAAAGGAGCCCCAATAAACAAAATTCTGAGAACCTTGTTGCTCCAGAATAAGCCGAACTCCCGTTTGATCAGATTGAGAAATATTTTCATTATTAAGGTTTTAGCGTTACTGTTGTTTTGCTTAGGATATCGTTTGCTTGTTGGATGTTAATAGGGTCTATCAATATTTCATACAAAGCGTCCTGCACTTCATAATCAGGATATGCTGTAGCAATATTAGCATAGGCACCTATTTGTTTTATATTTCTGATTTTCCCTTTGATATCCCGATTCTTGTAAGGTATATGCACATTGATTTCTTTTCCTTCTGCATAATTTGCCAATTGGCTTTCAGGAATAGTAAAGCGGAAATAAATGGAATTATTAAGAGAACCTTTGAAAAGCGTATATCCTGGTAGTGCCAGTTCCCCCTGCTTCAATGTGATCGATTCTATTTTCATATCCTGTGGTGCAATGATATACCTTTCTTTCTCGGCAACCTGTACTTCTTCCAAAGCTCCTTGAGCACGGTCTTTTTGTCCCAACGCCATTGTTTGCTGTTCTATGCGGACCCCGTTTTTAACATCGGCAATTTCTGCATCTACGGCTATCATTTGTGATTTGGCTCCCTGATACTTTGCGAATACTTCATCATATTGCTGTTGCGGAACCAATGAATCCTTTACCATTGCATTCATTCTTGCCAGGGATTTTTTTGCAAACTCATATTGCTCTACCAAAGCGGATTTTTTGGCATAGAGCTGTGCCAACTGATTAGCAGTAGCACCGTGTACACTCATATCATACTGTGCCTGAGCAGATTTTACCGCTCCCTGTGCCTGTGATTTTTTTGCGTCTACTTCTGGGATTTCCAATATCGCCAATGTATCTCCCTTTTTTACAAGAGCTCCCTCGCTGATCAGAATTTTATCTATCCTGCCTGCTATTTTGCCTACTACTGCAATCTCTTCCCGCTCGGTCTTTCCCTGGATGGTTTGTGATACTTTCGGTTTATTCTCACAAGAAGCTAAAATGCCTGCAATGCTTAGTATGTAAATAATTTTTTTCATTTTGCTTAGTTTTGGATTTTAATAAAGTTTGATAATTTTCCCGATGCACGGTAAACTTCAATAGCAGCATTACGCTGTTCAATCACGGTTTCTACTTTGTTTAAGGATTCTTTGTATATATCGTTTTCCGCCCCCAGGCGTTCAGTGACGTTAATAAGCCCTAATCTGTATTGTTTTGATGCTATCTCATTATTATTTTGTGCTATTTTTTCCCTTTGGATCGCAATATCTACCGTATGTAACGTGGTATTGTATTCTACCTTGTTTTTTTCCAATTCCAGGTCTACTTTTTCTTTGGTGTCTGCCAGTTTATTTTCAACCTGGGCGAGTCCTATTTTGGCTTCGTCTATTTTATGTTTACGTTCAAATCCGCTGAAGAGTTCCCATTTCACGGCCACGCCCAACATCCAGTTAGGATGTAGTGTCAATTCATTTAGTTTCAAATTGGCGGTCGTATTTAATTGTTCAATCGGCACTTTTGTATTGGCATTATATAATGATGCATAGCTATATCCCGCAAAAGCCCCAACTGTGGGAAGAAGGCTTCCTTTTTCTTTTTTAACGGCATATTCGGAAGCTTTTTTGAAATATTCCAGTGCTTTTACCTCATTTCGTTCGGCTGTGCTCAGGCTGTCCAAAATAATGATGGGCTCCAACTGATGATTGGTTTTAAGAATTTCTTCTTCTGAAAGATTGGTGGACTGTTTTATCTTGAGTATGAGAAGTTTTCTTTTATTTTGAACATCTGCACGTTTGGAAGCCAATTCCAGAGTGGAGAGTTTGATTTTATCGCGGTCATAAGGAATTGCCAACCCTTCGGATATCGCCTTTTCTACTCTTTCTTTTTCCTTATTCAATCTCTTTTCGCTGTTATCGATCAGTGTTTCGGCGGTTTCCAGAAGTTTGAGACGGTCAAAGCTCCCTATGATATCTTTTATCACCTCATCTTTCTGATTTTCCATCATAAAAGCTGTTCCTGTATTTTTTTCTTTGAGAGCTTTGGCTCCATTTAGGATTTGTCCGCCACTGAACAGTACAGCTTTTGCGGTAAGACCTCCATAAAGGATATTCGCATTTGTGCTGAAATCGGAAGATCCCCCAAAAATAGGATATCCTGTGATGGGTAAATTCAGGGTTGCTAGATCTAATTTTGCATCACTGCTGATGTAAGAATATAAACCTGAAGCCTCGACCTTCGGGATATATTTGGCCAATATGCTTTTGCGTTCTAATTCTAATTTTTGTAATTCAAGATCTTGATTCCTTATTTCAGTGTTTTTTTGCAATGCCTTTCCGATAGCATAATCCAAATCCTTACTTATAAGAATCTGTGCATTGGTGATAGTGCCGAATAGGATCAATGTAATGGCTAAGTTTATTTTTTTCATACCATTTCGTTTTGAATGTTGTTTTGAATATGCTGAAAGAAGTTTTTTATCTCCATAATTTGATTTTCTGAAAGTCCTCTGGTTGCTCTTTCGGTTACATTGTTCACAATATACATTACTTTTTCCTCTATCTCCTTTCCTTTATTTGTTAAATATATTAGATTTTGCCTTCTGTCAGTAGGGTGGGACCTTCTTTCTACGTAACCTTCTTTTTCCAATTGATCAATAAGTCTAGTTATGCTGGGTTTATCCCTGTGGGTAAAATCTGCTATTGCCTGCTGTGAACATCCCTGTTGTTTCCATAAAGGTACTAGCACCGACCATTGTTCCAAGGTCAGGTTAATATTATTCAATTTGAATTGCTGACCCAAAAAACGGTTGAACAGTAGAGGTACATTGCCGGTAAGCAGATTGTATCGATCTTGTTCAGTTAATATTTTTTCAGCTTTCATATAAAATTTATTATTGAACAAAGTTAATCAAACAATAGTTGTACCAACAACTATTTATGTTAAATTTTTTTTAATCTTAATATCATTGAGATGACATAAGCTTTTGATTTAATTATTGTTAAGATAATTTGTGATTAGTCAAAATGAACTATGGCTAAAAAAAAGCTGTTCATAATTTCGATAGATATCTACGGAAGATGATTGCATTAGTAGGACTTATCTGCAGGTATTGTTCACAGATTAATTTTAATAAAAAAAAACTCTTCCATTTTTGGAAGAGTTTTTCTTAGTGGAAATTCGGGTTAATTTTTAGATCGTTGAGATCCACTTGGAGTTCTGCTTTTCTGATTTCTTTATCATCATAATATTTTTCGCGCCTCATTTGGAAAATATCAAGTCTTTGCTTCTGATAGATTTTTTTCAAAATAGTTTCAAATCTCTCCATTTCCTGATTTGTACAAGTATTGCATTCAAAAATATCAAGCTGATTTTCAGTATTTTCCGTTTCCGTTAATATTTGAGAATGGTAATTTTTTAAAAGATTACTTTTTTCAATCATGTCATAATAATTAGTGTTTATATGATTGAGAGCCAGACGGTTTAGGCTTATTTTAATCTGAGCTTCCTGTTGTTCTTGAGGTAAGACATAATCTATAGCTGGAATTTTTAGCTTTTTCACCAGAAGAGGCAATGTAAGGCCCTGTATCACCAGTGTTATGAATATGACAATAAAAGTGATGAGCAGGATAAGATTTCTATGTGGGAAAGGCGAGCCATTATCCAAAGCAAAAGGAATTGATAATGCAGTAGCGAGAGACACAACTCCTCTCATCCCTGTCCAGCCAATGACTAAGGGTACTTTCCAGCCAGGTGATTGCTCTTTCCGAACAGATCTGAAAAGCCATCTTGGTATGAAGGCCGTTGGATATACCCACAGAAATCTTAGCAGGATGATCACGAGACTGATGATAACACCGTATTTTATACCTTGAATTAGAGAGGACTCTTCCAAACCATTGATAATAGATGGAAGGGATAATCCAATTAGTACGAAAACCATGGCATTCATCACAAAAATCACGGTGGTCCATAGGCCGAGCATATTCAACCGTGTATTTCCGTTTCTGAAAATTTCGTGAGATCTGTAGGATATGAAAAGTCCACCGGTAACCACAGCCATTACACCCGAAAAATGAAATTGCTCTGCACCAAGATATAACAGATAAGGAGTCATTAATGTAAGTGCAGCATCTATGGCTGAAGTGGTAGGCAAAAACCGGTGAATCAAATACATAATTGTGGCACCAATCAATCCGACTACAATTCCCATTCCTGCGACTAAAAAAAACTGACCCACAGCCTGATGTATAGAAAAAGTTCCTGTAAGGATCGCAGCCAAGGCAAAACGAAATACGATAAGTGAGGAGGCGTCATTCACCAAACTTTCACCTTCCAAAATACTTAAGATTCTTTTAGGAACGGGTAAGCCTTTAAGAACGGTAGTTGCCGCTACAGCGTCTGGTGGAGAAACGATTCCGCCTAAAAGAAAACCCAAAGCTAATGTAAATCCAGGGATCAGTGCTTGTGATACATAAGCAACTATCAAAGAAGTGGCAAATACTAACCCAAATGCTAACAATGAAATAGGACGTTTCCACCTCCAGAAATAATTACCGGATGTGTCCCAGGCGGCTGC
>DLND01000092.1:811-6829 GCA_002476905.1 Flavobacteriales bacterium UBA7519 | reverse complement strand
ATGCAAATATCTCTTCTTCTTGTATTCCAGGGAT
This sequence comes from Flavobacteriales bacterium UBA7519, assembly GCA_002476905.1. Lineage (GTDB taxonomy): Bacteria > Bacteroidota > Bacteroidia > Flavobacteriales > Weeksellaceae > Epilithonimonas. The sequence goes on along the minus strand of DLND01000092.1, from coordinate 6,795 downwards.
TTCAACACCTTATTTCATCGGAACAGAAATGTACAGTGACGGAGGCGTTTTAAATAATTTTCCTGCAGATGTTATTAATAATGAATGCGATAAAATGATCGGTGTATATGTTACGTCGCCTCAGGATGTGGAAGTTAGCGATCTGAAAAGTATCCGTTCGGTTACCACGCGTGCTTACGAGCTGTTATCACATAGGACCGAGATTTACAAATTTGCATTTTGTGATTGGTTTATTACGTCAAAAAAGCTTTCTAAATATGGGACTTTTGAAAGAAAACCCAACAGATTGGAAGCTATTTTTCAAATTGGATATGATGAGGCGAAAAGAACATTTCAGGAAAATCAACAGGAATTTGAGCTGATGTTTTCTGAAAAAGATTAAACCATTTTCTCTCCACATATTTTGCAATATCTTGCGCTGTCACCGTGATCATCATTTCCGCATCGGTCACATTTTAAATCGCTTCTTCTTCTGCGGAACTCTGATGTTACAATTCCTGTTGGAACAGCTATTATACTATAACCGCACAGCATTACAATGATAGATAAAAGTTTTCCTAATGGTGTAGCGGGCGAAATATCGCCATAGCCAACTGTAGTTATGGTTACCACAGCCCAATAAACACTTTGGGGTATACTGCTGAATCCGTTTTTACCATCTTCTACAACATACATCATAGCGCCGATGATAACTATGAAAATAATCATAAACAGTAAAAAGATGTAAATTTTTCTGGAGCTGTGTTTCAGAGCCGAAACGATAAAGCGCCCGTCATGCATATAATCCGCCAGATTGAAAATCCTGAAAATCCTCAGAATTCTCAACATTCTGATAATCGCAACAAAATGCCATACAGGAAAAATCAAGCTGATATAAAATGGAATAATTGATAAAAAATCAATGATTCCTATCGGACTAAAAATATATTCTTCCTTGTCTTTGATACAGATAATTCTGAGTAAATATTCTATGGTGAATATAATTGTGATAAAAAATTCGGCATAATAAAACTCCTTGTAATATTGCAGTTTTACAATAGGAATTGTTTCTACCATTATCAAAACAGTACTAAAAACGATCAGAATCAATAGGCTAATGTCAAATGTTCTTCCGGCTTTAGTGTCTGATAGATAAATGATTTCGTAAATTTTCTTTCTCCAACCATCTTCTGGTATAAGATCAAATTCAGGCTTGATTTTCATAACTCAAAACTAAAATTAAAGGTATAAAAGTAATTAAAATAAGTCTTTGTTTAAAATGATAGACAAAAGTCTTTTTTATTAAGACAAAAGTCGTATATTTGTAAGAGAAAATTACAAAATGAAAAAATATAAAACTTCTACAGAAACTTCATCCAATATTATTCAAGAGCCGTCTACTTCTTATGGTTATCAAAATTTTGATGATGTTGGTATTTTTAGTTTGATAGATATTGCCCAAAAAGGAATTTCTTTCAAAATCTTTGATGATTTGTCAAAAAAATTTCCTTTTTCTATGCAAGATTGGGCAGATTTTCTTCACATTTCTGGAAAGACATTATCCCGTTATCAAAAAGAAAACAAGTCTTTTGATGTATTACAATCAGAAAAAATATTGCAAATAGAAATGCTTTATAAAAGAGGGGAGGATGTTTTTGGGTCTTCTGAGAATTTCTTGATATGGTTACAGTCGGAGAATGTTGCTTTGGGCAAAATAAAACCTCAGGATTTATTGGGTAGTGTTTTTGGAATATCACTTCTTATGGATGAGCTTACTCGTATAGAGCACGGTGTTTTAGCATAATATTGATGATTGTTTACAGGCTTTCCAAAGAAATCTACGCTAATGACCTTTCTGGAAAAGGAGCGGAAATAGCTGGCGCAAGATGGAATAGCAAAGGAAGACCTGCTCTTTATGCAGGTCAGTCGATTGCTTTGTGTGTGACGGAAATTGCGGTTCATATTCCTTTGGGGATTTTGCCGAAGGATTATCGATTGGTCCAAATCGAGCTTCCTGATATTGAGTTCCTTGAACCAAAAAGATTACCGAAAGATTGGAATACTTTTCCTCACCCAGATAGTACTCAGAAAATTGGAGATAAATTTTTACGAGAAAACAAATTCTTAGTAATGAAAGTTCCTTCGGCTGCTGTTCAAGGGGAATTCAATTATATAATCAATCCGAGACATATTAATTTTCCTGAGGTGAAAATTAAAATAATAGAAAAATTTACTTTTGATGATCGATTGTTCATCAGATAATATCGCAAATATGAAAATTAAAGAATTTATAAATGAATTTGAACAAATAATTCCGGTAAGACAAGCGGAAGATTTTGATAATGTTGGATTGCTTTGCGGGAATCCTGAAAGAGAAATTTCCGGTGTTTTGATTGCTCACGATGCTTTAGAATTTATTGTTGATGAAGCTATTGAAAAGAATTTTAATTTAATTCTTTGCTTTCATCCGATTATTTTTTCAGGATTAAAATCGATTACGGGAAAAAATTATGTTGAAAGAGCTGTTCTGAAAGCTTTAGAAAATAAAATTGCCATTTATGCAATTCACACGGCTTTTGATAATGATTATTTTGGTGTCAATTATAAAATCTGTGAAGTTCTCGGGTTGAAAAACCAACAAGTGCTGATGCCGAAAAAAAATCAATTAAAAAAGCTGGAAGTTTATGTGCCTACAGATTCTGCTGAAAAATTGAGAAATGCCCTTTTCGTAGCCGGCGCCGGAAATATTGGTTTCTATGACGAATGTAGTTTTACCATACAAGGCGATGGAACTTTCCGACCATTGGAAGGTTCTAACCCTGTGACCGGAACGCATAATGAAAGAGAGAACGCAAATGAGGTTTTGATCAATGTAATTTTTGAAGATTATAAAACAAATCAGATACTTTTTGCAATGAAAGAAAATCACCCTTACGAAGAGGTGGCTTATCAGTTGATTACGCTGGAAAATGACAATCAATATACTGGCTTAGGAAGATTTGGAGATTTGGAAACAGAAATGGATGAAATGGATTTTCTGAAATTCGTGAAAGGAAAATTTAATCTTAATGTTATCAGACACAATAATTTAACTCAGAAAAAAATCAAAAGAGTAGGTGTTTTAGGTGGAAGTGGAGCAAGCGGAATCAAAGCGGCTTTATCTGCAAAATGTGACGCTTATTTGACTGGCGATGTGAAATATCACGATTTTTTTTCGACGGAAGATAAAATGCTGATTTGCGATATTGGACATTTCGAATCGGAACAATTTGTGGTTCAACAATTATTTGAAATTTTGTCCGAAAAATTCACTACATTTGCAATCGCTAAAACGACAAAAAAAACAAATCCTGTTAATTATTTTTTATAGATATGGCTAAAGTAAACGAAATTTCTGTTGAAGAAAAACTAAGAGCACTTTATGATCTTCAGATCATTGACTCACGTTTGGACGAGATCCGTAATACAAGAGGTGAATTGCCGATTGAGGTTGAAGATCTGGAAATAGAAATTGAAGGTCTTGAAAAAAGAGCCCAAAAATTTGAAAACGAAATTGCTGAGCAAAATGCTGAAATCAATGCGAAAAAAGACTTAATGAAACAAGCTCAGAATCTTATTGACAAATATAAAACCCAGCAAGATAACGTTAGAAATAACAAGGAGTTCGAAGCATTAGCAAAAGAAGTAGAATATCAGGAGTTGGAAATTCAATTGGCTGAAAAGAGAATCAAAGAATTCGGTGGGAAAATCGATCACAAAAAGGAAACTTTGTCTGATTTGAACGCTAAAATCGAGGAGTTGAAAAACCACTTGAAGCATAAGAAAAACGAATTGGATAATTTGATTTCTGAAACTCAGAAAGAAGAAGATTATCTGTTGGAAAAATCTAAAGAGTTTGCTGAGAAAATCGATGACAGATTGTTGGCTTCTTACCAAAGAATCCGTCAGGGCTCGTCCACAGGTCTTGCAGTTGTAGGTTTGGAAAGAGGAGCGCCAAAAGGATCTTTCTTCACAATCCCGCCACAAAAGCAAATGGAAATTGCTCAGAGAAAGAAAATCATTATAGATGAACACTCTGGTAAAATCCTTGTTGATGATGAATTGGTGAATGAAGAAACCGCAAAAATGCAGGATATTATCAAATTCAACTAAAATAGTTTGTTATTCATATAAAAAGAGCCTTGATTTTTCAGGGCTCTTCTCGTTTTTGTAAGAAAGTATAATTACCAGATATTAACAGATCCGGAACTGCTTTCGTTTTTAGAAACTTTACTCAGCTCGCCTCTTTTGATAACATCGATATCTCCGCTTGAAGAAGCACTTGCAGTAAGGCTGGTACGGACACCAATCGTAATGTCCGCCGAAGAAGAAGTCGTAAGAACGGCGCTGTTTGCCGTCAGATTTTCAGCTTTGATATCTCCGCTTGAAGATGCTTGCGCACTCACATTATCAGCTTTTCCTTTGATATTGATTCCACCTGATGAAGAAGTTTGCATATTTAGATTTTTGGCATTGACTTCACCATAAAAATCGCCACTGCTGGAAGCTTGGATATTAATATTGTTTCCGTTGATATTTCCTTTGATGTTCCCAGAGCTTGAAACTTTCACATCAAGGTCAGAAAATTTAAAATCGTCTTTCAAAATAATACTTCCGCTCGAATTGGCTACCAATCCGTCAAAATCCTTAGCATAGACTTTAATTTTGATTCTGTCTGTTGAGATGTTGAGTTTACCTTCAGATTGAATTTTAACCTGCACTTTTCTTCCTTCTTGTTTTACAACCACATATTTCATTAGGTCAGAAGGTGCATAAACAACAATTTTTTCCTCACTGGATTTATAAACTTCTGCACTAAGAGAAGTTGAAATCTGCAACTCATCAAAGTCAACCGAATAAGATTTTTCAATCACGTCGCCTTTTCCGGAGTCGGAGAGAAGATGAGAAAACATCACGTCATTGGAGCCGCTTTTCTGTATGCAAGAAAAATTGGTAACGGAAGCCAAAAGAATGAGGGATAAAAGTTTTATTTTCATAAGTATATTTTTTTATAGTTTTGATTTATTAATTAATATGACAATTGAACAGTTGTTTCGTTACATCAAAAAATAAAATTTTTTATTTTAATTAATTTTCTAAATTTACAGCATTAAAAATAATTCATTGATTATGAAGAATATATTATTCGCATTTGTTTTGATTGGTTTGTCTGTTTCTGCATTTGCGCAGTCTGGTCCGCCGGCTGGTGATGCGAAAATAGGAGAATTCTACGGTCAGGATGTTTCTGCAAAAGCTGTTAAGAAAGCAATTTCTGCAGACGAACTGAACAAAGAATTAAAATCAACACCGAAAATCGCCAAAACTTCTGTAAAAGGAAAAGTGACTGGAGTTTGTCCTAAAAAAGGATGTTGGGTAAGTTTGGCAACAGATTCCGGAGAAACATTTTTCGTTAAGATGAAAGATTACGCATTCTTCGTTCCAACAGCTTTGGAAGGTAAAACGGTTGTTCTGGAAGGTAGCGCAGAAAGCAAAACTACTTCTGTAAAAGAATTACAACATTACGCAGAAGATGCTAAGAAACCGCAAGCAGAAATCGATGCGATTACAGAACCAAAAACTGAAACAAGATTTTTGGCAAGCGCCATCAAAGTTGTAGAATAAGTTGGTTTCAATATAATTTACAAGCTTCAGATTTTTCTGAGGCTTTTTTATTTGGGCGTAACCCTTTGTTTTTCCAAAACATTAGTAAGAAAAATCAAAATTAGCCATAGAAAAACAAGCGGGTCGGGCTATCCACTCATATCTTTTGTTTTTTTTATAAACATTTGTCTTTCTGATACAACCCGAATCCTAGAAAAAAACAAAAGGATAACCGTTACTATCCCTTACGCGCTGGCGGAAGATTCACACTTTGCTAAAGGTAACTTTTCTCAATTTGAATCAATTAATTTCTTTGCTGAGTTTTACGTCTTTGCGAACCTTGTAATATTTTCAATAATTTCAAA
>DLND01000092.1:0-736 GCA_002476905.1 Flavobacteriales bacterium UBA7519 | reverse complement strand
ATTTTCAATAATTTCAAAAAATCTTTGGGAACTTTGCGTTTATAAAAGAAATAGAGATATAGATTTTGAAAATAATTATCCTATTCTCATTTGCATAATTCTTTTGAAACCCCGTCAATTCTGCTTATATTTACACTCTAAATTTTCAAAAAATGGCAGACTGGAAAACCGTCAAAGAATACGAAGATATTACCTATAAAAAATCAAATGGCGTTGCAAGAATCGCTATCAACAGACCAGAAGTCAGAAATGCTTTTCGTCCAAAAACAACCTCAGAACTTTACGATGCTTTTTATGACGCTTACGAAGATTCTTCAATTGGCGTTGTATTATTAACTGGCGAAGGGCCAAGTCCAAAAGACGGCGGTCACGCTTTCTGCAGCGGTGGCGACCAAAAAGCTCGCGGACATCAGGGTTATGTAGGAGATGATGGAAGACATCGTTTGAATATTCTGGAAGTACAACGTTTGATCCGTTTTATGCCAAAAGCTGTGATTGCTGTGGTAAACGGCTGGGCAGTTGGCGGTGGACATTCACTTCACGTGGTTTGTGATTTGACCTTAGCGAGTGAAGAACACGCGATTTTCAAACAAACCGATGCCGATGTTACAAGTTTTGACGGAGGTTATGGTTCAGCATATCTGGCGAAAATGGTTGGTCAGAAAAAGGCCAGAGAAATTTTCTTCTTAGGTAGAAATTATTCTGCTCAGGAAGCTGCTGATATGGGAATGGTCAA
>DLND01000060.1 GCA_002476905.1 Flavobacteriales bacterium UBA7519 | reverse complement strand
AAGTAAATACCTGCAGGCAAGTCTAAACGTTGGCGGCCTTGTGGAAGAGAATTTTGTCAAAAAAGATAAACGACTATCTCGTGGTGTAAAACAGGAAAACCTGCATGTACTGAGGATGAATGCAATGCCTTCCATCCTTATAGAAACGGGATTCGTTAATAATTACGATGATGCACATTACATATCCACCGAAGAAGGGCAGCAATCCATAGCAGAGAGCATCTACAATGCTATCACAAGTTATAAAAAACTGGTTGACAGAAATGTAAAAGAACCTGAACCTGAAAAACCAGCTGAACAACCTCTTAAGAATGATTTCAGAATACTGCTGATGAGTACACCCACAAGATATACTGAAAACGATCCCGCTTTAAAAGGACTGAAATACATCCTGCCGATAAAAGAAAACGGAAATTATAAGTATTATTACGGAACTACCAATTATGCTTCCGTGAGAGATAACAATCTGAAGACGGCTAAAGATTCTGGATTCAGAAATGCAATGTCAATAAGTTTTGTTCCTAACCAGTCATTAGCGAGTGGTTACTACACCATCGAAGTTTATGCTGGAAAAGATAAATTAGATTCGAAATCACATATTATGAAAACGCTTCCTAATATGGAAAGAAACAAAGAAAATGGTGTTTTTTACTACACATATGGAAAATACAAGACTCTGGAGGATGCAGTGAAGGCACAAAAAGAGCTTGAAAATAAGAACATTATAAATACAGTGATAGAAAAAAGAATAAAATAGCTTGAGAAATTTGGAAAAATAGAAGAAAGTCTATATTTTTGCACTCCGAAATCACAAACGGCCTATTCGTCTAGTGGTTAGGACTCAAGATTTTCATTCTTGCAACAGGGGTTCGATTCCCCTATAGGCTACAAAAAATAAATTTTAAAAAATTATTAAAAAAAGTTTGCAAATTAAAAAATAACTTTTATCTTTGCACCCACATTTGAACGTTATGGCAAATCATAAATCAGCACTTAAGAGAATCAGACAAAACGAAGTTAGAAGACTTCGTAACAGATACTACCACAAGACTGCAAGAACAGCTGTGAAAGTATTAAGAAATGAAGCGGACAAAGCAGCTGCATCTGAGCAATTACCAAAAGTAATTTCTTTATTAGATAAATTAGCTAAGAAAAACATTATTCACAAGAATAAGGCAGCTAACTTAAAAAGCAAATTAACTAAGCACGTAAATAGCTTAGCTTAATATAAATCCTGGCCCGTTCGTCTATCGGTTAGGACCTCAGATTTTCATTCTGGTAAGAGGGGTTCGATTCCCCTACGGGCTACTTAAAAACCTTCAGATTTTTCTGAAGGTTTTTTATTTTTGCTATATTTGATAATTATTTCAACACTATGAAAATCTTAATTATTAACGGACCTAATCTTAATTTGCTAGGAACTCGTGAACCCGAAATATATGGCTCCGTTTCTATGGAAGATTATCTTTTGGAATTGACTACAGAATTCCCTAACAATGAAATTCTTTACTACCAATCCAACATTGAAGGTGAATTGATCAACCGTTTGCAAAAAGATGACTTCGATGCTGTGGTGATTAATCCAGGTGCTTTTACGCACTATTCTTATGCCATTGCAGATTGCTTGAAAAATATTCAAAAACCCAAAATTGAGATCCACATCAGTAATATCTACAAGCGCGAAGAATTCCGTAAGAAGTCAGTGACCGCAGAAAGCTGCGATGCAGTTATCTCTGGTTTTGGAATGAAGGGATACAAACTTGCATTACAAAGTTTACTGTAGAAAAAAGAATCTCATCTGAGATTCTTTCTTATTCTATTTTTATAAAGAATTTTCCAGTTGCCGTTCCACTAGCCATATTGCTTTTGGATAATATCAGCCAATATTCACCTTTTTGTTTGGTGTCGTATTGAATGGATTGTCCAAAGGGTCCGTCAAAAGTATTGTCTGGTAATCTAATCTGATTGAATCGCAAATTCATCGGTTGATCGGTTTTTATATAACCTTTGATTTCTGGCTGGTGCAGGTTTTCTAATCTGAGAATTAATTGTTCATCCTGATTTTCAATCTCTAAGTTTAATCTTATCGGCATCTTTGAGGCATCTACCGAGACTATCTTCTGATTGGATTCTTTCTCTGTTTTCAGAATTGGAGACAATGTATCCACCGGCTTTTCTTCAACGGTAAGCGTATCTACTTCTGTTCCTTTTAGTTTTGGCTCTTTTTTACAGGCTACCAAAAACACCGGTATTAGTGTAAGGTATTTCAAGGATCTTTTTGGAACAGCGAATTGTAGCAGCCCGACTTGAGCGGAGCTCTTTTTCTTTTGCAAAAAGAAAAAAGCGGGAGCGGAAGGCGGATAAAGCTGCCCAAATATAGAGAATGGATGTAATGCCACTGGTAAAATTATAATGTTTCCAATTCTACAACTTTTTTGCCAATTTTATAAACTGTTCCCCGGAAACCTGCCACAACCTCATCATTCTGATTCTTGATTATGATATCATAGATAGCAGTTTTCCTAGTATCATTCAAAAGCATACTTTCCGCAATTAAAACATCGCCATTTTTTGCGGCTTTTGTGAAATTAATATAACAATTTAGCGCCACTGCAGCTTCGCCAGAATTATTGGAAGAAAACGCCAATGCCGAATCTGCAAAAGCAAATGTAACGCCGCCGTGAACCGTTCCAAGTCCGTTAATCATTTCGGGTTTAACAGGCATTTTTATAAGGCAATAATTATCTTTTATTTCAACCAGTTCAATTCCCAGCCATTGAGAAAACAAATCTTTCTCAAACATATATTCTGCCGTTTCTCTTGCGTTCATTTACTTTCCTTTATAATTTGGCAAACGTTTTTCGATGAAAGCCGCAACTCCTTCCTTGAAATCTTCGGTTTCTGCTGCATCTTGTTGAATAATGGATTCATAATCCAACTGTTCAGAAAGTGTTAAGGTGTATGATTTATTAAATGCTTTTTTAGTCAGATAAAGTGCAGTTGTTGCTGCGTGAGAAAGCTGTGTCAAAACCTCCATAGATTTTTCTACAAATTCTGAATCTGAAAAAACATCAGCAACCAAACCTATTATTTTAGCTTCTGTCGCTGGAACTTTTTTCCCAGTAAAAGATAAATAACTTGCCAATTGTCTTCCTACTAACTTTGGTAAATAATAAGTTCCCGCAGTATCTGGAATCAAACCGATATTCGCAAAAGCAAATGAGAAATAAGAACTTTCTGTCGCCAAAGTAAAATCACAAATCGAAGCCAGCATAGCTCCTGCTCCAACAGCTGGTCCATTAACTAAAGCAATGACTGGTTTTTTACATTTAACAATTTCCAGAACCAAAGGATTATAATATTCGATCACAAATCTCTGGATTGTTCTGTCATCCTCATCAAATCCTAAAGCTTCTTTTAAGTTTTGTCCGGCACAAAATGCTTTTCCCTTTCCGGAAATTGCTATACATCTGACATTATCTTCTTCACCGAGTTTGTGAATAGCGCTTCTCAGTTCAGCTAACATGATTTGAGTAAGACTGTTATAACTTTCCGGCTGATTAAGATAAATCAATTGCAGTTTTCCATCGAATTTGGAATCTATCTCTATTTGTGAATACATAATCTTGGTTTTCTCCAAATATAAAACTATTTGAAGACTTATAAAATCAGATTTAGAAATTTAAAAAGACTGACATAATTTAAATTTAATAAACAACGAAAAAGCAAGAGCAACACCCAAGACTTTCTATTAATATTTTTGAAAACATGGTACAAATTGACCATAATTTTTAATAAAAAATTTAAATTTTTGGAAATTTTGTCCTGATTAATTGATGTGAAATTTAATAACTCGGGAATTTTGTCAACTATTTTTAAAAACAATACAATTGAACGGTTTTTGAAATAATATTTCCGAATTAAATGATTGAATAGGTTTAGACATTAGAAATTAGAAAATCTGAGTAAAAAATTAATATAGAGTTTACTATTATGGTCTGAAATATGATGTCTAAAATCTTAAATTGAAACAAAAATTAAGAAATCGAAAATACATATACTATGAATTTAAATCAGTACACCGTAAAATCACAAGAAGCTATCCAAGCTGCACAGCAAGTCGCAATGGAGTTTGGCAACCAACAGATTGAACCGCAACATTTACTAGAAGGAATTTTTCAGGCAGATGAAAATATATCGCCTTTCTTATTGAAAAAATCTGAGGCAGATGCCACTTTGGTAAGAGAGCGAAACAGGGAAAATTTAGAAAAGCTTCCGAAAGTTGAGGGTGGAAATATTTACCTTTCACAATCGGCAAATAAAGTTTTGCTGGATGCTTCCAACATCGCAAAAAAAATGGGCGATGAATTCGTTACCATCGAACATCTTTGGCTTTCACTTTTAGAAACCAATTCAGAAGTTTCGAAGATGCTGAAAGATATGGGTGTTACCAAAAATCTTTTGGAAGGCGGAATCAAAGAATTGAGAAAAGGCTCAAAAGCGACTTCTGCAAGTTCAGAGGAAACTTATCAGTCTTTAAATAAATACGCAAAAAACTTCAATGAATTAGCTGCAGAAGGAAAATTAGATCCTGTAATCGGGCGTGATGAAGAAATCAGAAGAGTTTTACAAATTCTTTCGAGAAGAACAAAAAACAATCCGATTCTGATTGGTGAACCCGGAGTTGGTAAAACCGCTATCGCAGAAGGAATTGCACACAGAATTATCAACGGCGATGTCCCTGAAAATTTGCAGGATAAAACGTTGTATTCCTTGGATATGGGTGCTTTGATTGCCGGTGCAAAATACAAAGGTGAATTTGAAGAACGTCTGAAATCTGTTGTTAACGAGGTAATTAAATCAGACGGACAGATTATTCTTTTCATTGATGAAATCCATACTTTAGTAGGAGCCGGAGGCGGTGAAGGTGCGATGGATGCCGCGAATATTCTGAAACCTGCTTTAGCCAGAGGAGAATTAAGAGCAATCGGAGCAACCACTCTGAATGAATATCAAAAATATTTTGAAAAAGATAAAGCATTAGAAAGACGTTTCCAGAAAGTAATGGTGGAAGAACCAGATACTGAAGCGGCAATCTCAATTCTTCGTGGAATTAAAGATAAATATGAAGCGCACCACAAAGTAAGAATCAAAGACGAGGCGATTATTGCTGCGGTGGAAATGTCTCAACGATATATTTCAGATCGATTTCTACCGGATAAAGCGATTGACTTGATTGATGAAGCTTCGGCTAAATTAAGAATGGAAATCAATTCAAAACCTGAGGAATTGGATGTTCTAGACCGAAGATTGATGCAGTTGGAGATTGAATTGGCGGCGATTTCAAGAGAAGGAAACCAGACGAAAATTGACCATTTGAAGGAAGATATTGCTAAAATTTCTGAACAGAGAAATGAAATCAACGCAAAATGGCTGAAAGAAAAACAAAAATCTGAAGATCTTACTCAGATTAAAAAAGATATAGAAGCTTTAAAATTGGAAGCTGAGCGTGCTTCCAGAGCTGGAGATTATGCGAAAGTTGCAGAAATCCAATACGGGAAAATCAAGGAGAAAGAAGATGCTTTGCAAAAACTTGAATTGGAGATGCAAAATCATCAGAATGAATTGATTAAAGAAGAAGTGACTGCTGAAAATATCTCTGAAGTAATTGCAAAATGGACAGGAATCCCTGTTACCAAACTGCTTCAATCTGAAAGAGAAAAATTGTTAAATCTTGAAACCGAACTTCATCATAGAGTTGTCGGTCAGGAAGAAGCGATTGAAGCGGTTGCCAATGCCATCAGAAGAAACAGAGCCGGATTGAGTGATGATAAAAAACCAATCGGAAGTTTCTTATTCTTAGGAACAACTGGAGTCGGAAAAACCGAGCTTGCAAAGGCATTGGCAGAGTTTTTATTCGATGATGAAAACAATATGACGAGAATCGATATGAGTGAATATCAGGAACGTCATTCGGTTTCCAGATTGGTTGGAGCGCCTCCAGGATATGTTGGTTATGATGAAGGTGGACAATTAACGGAAGCGGTCAGAAGAAGACCTTATTCAGTAGTGCTTTTAGACGAAATTGAAAAGGCGCATCCGGATGTTTTCAATACTCTCTTGCAGGTTTTGGATGACGGAAGATTGACCGATAATAAAGGAAGAGTGGTGAATTTCAAAAACACGATTATCATTATGACTTCGAATTTGGGTTCGCACATTATTCAGGAAAATTTTGAAAATATAACAGAGGAAAATCAGGATGAAATTGTGGAGAAGACCAAAATTCAGGTTTTTGATTTATTAAAACAAACACTTCGCCCGGAATTCTTGAACAGAATTGATGAAACAGTGTTGTTCCAGCCTTTAAGAAAAAAAGAAATTGGAAAAATCGTACAATATCAACTAAGAAGCTTCAATGATATGTTAGCAAAACGTAACATCATTATGACCGCAACACAAGATGCTTTGGATTATCTTGCTAACAAAGGTTACGACCCAGTTTTTGGAGCAAGACCATTGAAAAGAGTAATTCAACAAGAAGTATTAAATAAATTATCCAAAGAAATCCTTGCAGGAAATGTGAATGACGGCGACAGAATCACTTTAGATTATTTCGAAGAAACAGGTTTGGTTTTCAGACCGGTAGAATAAGAGTTAAATTTTTCTTCATATTAAAAACTCTTTACATACTGCGTTTTACAAATTGTAAAACGCAGTTTTTGTTTGAGTTAACAACTATTTTTGAATGCTTTTAAATAAATTATTCTCAACATAATACAAAAATCTTTAAACATTTATTATTATTTTATTTGCGTAGTTGATAATAATTTATAATTTTGAGTAAAATTAAAAATATAGTCCAATGAAGAAAACATTCTTTTACTTGATCTCTGCTGCTGTTCTTACAGCATGTAACAACACTAATGAAACAGAAAGCATAACTTCTGAGAATCCAACCACGTCCACAGCGTCCAGAAGAAGTTGTCCTTCGGAAGAAATCCGTGCTGAGCTTTTAAAAAGTGATGCATCAGCTAGACAACGTTATGCTAATATAGAATCTGCTGTACAATCTTTTGCGGGAAAGGTTCTAGCTGATGGTAGTGTTGATATTCCAGTTGTCGTAAACGTCATTTATAATACCAGTTCAGAAAATATTTCGGATGCAAGAATCGCTGAGCAAATTGCCATTCTAAATGCTGATTTCGGGGGCACAAACACAGATGCATCAAAGATTCCAACAGAATTTTCAGGTGTAAAAGCAGGTGATACAAAAGTAAGATTTCACCTGATTAAAACGGTTAGAAAATCTACAACAAAGACAAAATGGGGAACGAATGATGCTATGAAAAAAGCATCCACGGGTGGTATTGATGCCACAACTCCAGGCAGCTACTTCAATCTTTGGGTAGTTGGAGATATGGGCGGAGTCCTTGGCTATGCTACATTCCCAGAATCCGCAGGATTATGGAATGACGGTGTTGTAATTGCTGCACCCTATTTTGGAAAAACAGGCGCTACATCGCCTTACAACCTTGGTAGAACGGCAACACACGAGGTTGGTCATTATTTAAATCTAAGACACATCTGGGGTGATGCAACTTGCGGTAATGACTTGGTTGCGGATACACCTACTCAGACTGGTGCAAACTATGGAAAACCAACATATCCTTTGTATAATACTTGCAGCGGCACTTCTAGATCTGTGATGTTTATGAATTACATGGACTATGTGGATGATGCTGCAATGTTTATGTTCTCCGCTGGTCAGAAAAGCAGAATTCAGTCAGTAGTTGCTTCTGGTGGATCTAGATCTGGACTAATAGG
>DLND01000061.1 GCA_002476905.1 Flavobacteriales bacterium UBA7519 | reverse complement strand
CCTCAGCTCCCAGAGCCATTCTGTACGCCCCAACCAATTTTTTCTCCGCATTATCCCAAAGAAAAAGGTGATGGTAATGATTATCATATTCGTCCAAATCAAAAGGCAGGTTTGTACCCTCGCCTACCGCACGAAATGTCAGTTCACGCTGTCTCCCGATCTCCCGCATTATGGAAGGAATCTCAGCAGATGTTGTGAAAAATATGTCATAACCCCCGTGGGAAAATAATTTTTTATTTTCAGTATTTTTTAAAACTTCTATTTCACTAATGATATCCTCAATCGGTGTTTCATCTATGATATTCTGAACAATATTATTTTGTTTGAGCATCGGAAGTTTGAGCGCCATATTAGGCAATTTCAGCTTTTCGGTGATGCTTTTTCTTTTTTCGTAATAAGATTTTAGCATATAGACCTTCCTATAAAGATATTCGCCGAGTTCCTCTATACTTTCCTCCTCTTCCAACTGTTTTACAGAAATTGGTTTGCCAATTCTGATCCTGATAGGTTTTTCTCTTTTCTTCATCATTTCCGCTGGCAACATAATCGTCTGCAAATCTGGATGGAGCTTGGCTACGTTGTAGAAAATTTTACTGTTTGTAGCGTGAAAATACATCGGAACTACAGGAACCTTGGCTTTTTTGATAAGTTTAAGCGCTGTTTTTTCCCAAGGCTTATCCAAGACTTCGCCATATTCATTATTTTTATTGGAAACTTCACCAGCAGGAAATATACCGACACATCCACCTCCCTGTAGATGTTTCAGGGTTTCACGCATTCCGGATGAGCTGTTAAATGCGTCTTTTCTCCCCTCAAATGGATTAACGGAAATTACAAAAGGTGCCATAGGTTCAATTTTTGACAGTAGAAAATTGCCCATCACTTTAAAATCCGGACGCACTTTCAAAAGAATTTTGCACATCAGGATGCCATCTATTGCACCAAGTGGGTGGTTAGAAACCAAAATAAAAGGACCTGTTTTTGGAACCTTGGCGAGATCTTCTTCAAAAACAATATAGCTGAGACCCTGTTCCTTGACGAATTGATCAAAAAAGTCAGCACCTTCTGTGTTTTTGAGTTTGTCGTAAAGATTATTGACATCATTGATCTTTGCCAAATTCATTATAGCGGACGCAACGGGTTTCTTCAGGAAACCTATTTTATCCAGTCCCGCCGCTTTTATTAAGTCTTCTTTGGAGATTAAGCTCATAGTTTTTAAATAGTCACCATTTGGAACGTTTTCTTGGAAATCTGTTCTAACAGGACTTTTTTATCTTTATAAAATTGATCCAGCGTGTCTAAATTGACATTTCTGACCGTGAATAGTGATACGTTTTTTGTCATTTGTGTAATGAAACTTTGTTGCAATTCCTCATTTAGATCATTCACATTGCCAAATTTGTCTTCAAGACATAAAGCCAGTGAAATTGCGGAATTTTGCATCAGAGAAACTTTGATTTTATATTTCGCCAATAATTTGAATATCAAACTCATGTGATCTTCTGCTATAAAGGAAAAATCTCTGGTTTCTACATTAAGGAGGGTTTGATTTTCTTTCAGAATATAGCTTTCCGTTAATTCATTCTCTTCGGAATTTCCAACTTTGGTTCCGGGCTTTTTCGGTTCCACAAAAGATTTTACGTAGAACGGAATATTCTTCTGTTTTAGTGGCTGAAGTGTTTTCGGGTGAATCACCGAAGCACCATAATACGCCATTTCAATGGCTTCTTCGTAAGAAATATGAGACAACAATTCCACATTCTCGAATTTTCTTGGATCACCTGTCATCACACCAGGAACATCTTTCCAGATAGTCATTTCATCGGCATTAAGACAATATGCAAAAATCGCCGCGGTATAATCGGACCCTTCTCTTCCCAATGTTACGGTAAAGTTATTGCTTTCCGAGCCTATGAAACCTTGTGTTACGTAGCAATTGATTTTATCCAATTTTGCAATATTCTGTTCTGTTTCTTGCCAGTTTACGATTCCTTCTCTATAATTACTATCGGTTTTAATGTAATCTCTCGCATCCAGCCAATGGTTGAAGAACTGAATTTCGTTAAGATATTCGCTGAGGATTTTGGAAGAAATCATCTCGCCACAGCTTACCACTTGGTCATACACAAAGTTATAATTTGGGGATTTATTTCTTCTAAGGAAAGAATCTATATCATCAAAAAATAAAGAAATCTCTCCGAAAACAGCGTGGTTATCACTGAATAAGCCTTTGGCAATCTCGATATGATTTTGCTTGATGGTTTCAATCTCGGATTGATAATCTTGTTTCTTAAAGTAAAACTCAACAACTTTTTCCAATGCATTCGTGGTTTTACCCATTGCAGACACTACCAGCAGACATTTTTCAAATCCTTGTGTTTCCAGAACCAAGGCTACATTTTTCACACTTTCCGCATCTTTTACAGATGCTCCTCCAAATTTGTAAACTTTCATTAGATCAATTGTTGTTCAGACTGTTACTTTAGTAAATTTAAATTATAATTTTCAAATTAAAATTCAAAAATATTAATAATGCATGATATATGAAAGGAAGTTTGCTTTTCCTAAGAAAAACATTGTTCAGAATGAAACGATATTAACGGAAAATAAATGATTATTATCAACAATAGATAAATCTGTTTCAAGACATTAAAAAATAAATTAGATTTGTAAAACCCCAAAATTAATACAATGTCACACCAAGCTTTACAGACTCTAGGAGAGTTTATTATTGAAAAACAAGACGATTTCAAATATTCTACAGGAGAACTTTCCAGGCTAATCAGCTCCATCAGGATTGCCACAAAAGTCGTAAACCGGGAAGTCAACAAAGCAGGAATTGCAGATATTATTGGAAAAGTCGGAACCGAAAACATCCAAGGCGAAGAGCAACAGAAGTTGGACGTTTTGGCAAACGATATTTTTATTGCAGCACTGTCTCAGCGGGAAGTGGTGTGCGGCATCGCATCTGAAGAAAGTGATGATTTTATCGAAATCAAGTGTACAGAAAATGCGCATCTTAGCAAATATGTGGTTTTAATCGACCCTTTAGATGGTTCTTCAAATATTGATGTGAACGTTTCTGTAGGAACGATTTTTTCCATTTACAGACGCGTTACCTCACCGGGAAGTCCTGTTGAGCTAAGAGATTTCCTTCAGAAAGGAGTGAATCAAGTAGCTGCAGGTTATGTGGTTTATGGCTCATCTACAATGATTGTTTATACAACAGGAAATGGTGTGAATGGTTTTACACTTGATCCTTCTATCGGAACTTATTATCTTTCTCATAAAAACATTAAATTTCCAACTTCCGGAAAAATCTATTCAATCAATGAAGGGAATTATGTTAAATTTCCACAAGGTGTAAAAGATTATATCAAATATTGCCAGGAAGAAGAAGGCGACAGACCTTACACATCACGTTACATTGGTTCATTGGTTTCAGATTTCCACCGAAATATGCTGAAAGGCGGCATATATATCTACCCTTCTACTTCGCAATCGCCTAATGGAAAACTTAGATTATTGTATGAATGTAATCCAATGGCATTTTTGGCAGAGCAGGCTGGCGGAAAATGCAGCGACGGTTTCCGAAGAATTATGGAAATTGAGCCTACGGAACTCCATCAGCGTGTGCCTTTTTTCTGTGGCAGTGCCGCGATGGTAACCAAAGCTGAGGAGTTTATGGCAAAAGCTGTGGTTAAAAATTAGTATTGACATCAAAGACTTAATCATAAAGACCGGTTTCCCCCGGTCTTTTCTTATTTTTGTGAAATGAAAACGGCAAAATTTTACCCTTACACGCTCAATTTTAAACGTCCTAGCGGAACCTCCAGAGGCGTTCTCAACACCAAAGAAACTTATTTTATAGAAGTTTTTGAAGATGACAAAAAAGGAATTGGTGAGTGCGCATTATTCCGAGGACTGAGTTTTGATGACGATGATGATTATGAAGCAGCACTGGAATGGACTTGCCGAAACATCAACCTCAGCATCGATGATTTGCGCGAAGAACTTGTCAATCATCCTTCGATAATTTTTGGTGTTGAGCAGGCGCTTTTCAATCTGCAACATCAGGGCGATGTCTACTTCCCAAGCGATTTTACGGATGGAAAAGATTCGATTAAAATCAATGGACTGATTTGGATGGGAACTTCCGATTATATGAAAGAACAATTGCAAGAAAAGCTGAGCCAAGGATTTTCCTGTATCAAACTAAAAATCGGTGTCGATTGGAATTCTGAGAAACAAATTCTAAAATCGCTCCGGGAACAATTTCCTAAAGATAAAATTGAACTGCGTGTAGATGCCAATGGTGCATTCTCCCCAGAACAAGCTAAAGTTGTTTTACAAGAATTGGCAGAATTGGATATCCATTCAATCGAGCAGCCCATTAAGGCCGGAAACTGGAAAGCTATGGCAGAACTTTGTCATTCTACGCCAACGCCCATTGCTTTGGATGAGGAACTGATTGGTGTTCTGAATTATGAATCTAAGAAAACATTAATAAAAGAAATCAAGCCGCAATATATTATTCTGAAACCAGCTTTGGTTGGCGGATTTTCTGGCTCTGACGAATGGATAGATTTGGCAGAACAAAATAATATCGGCTGGTGGATAACTTCTGCTTTGGAAAGCAACATCGGTCTCAATGCTATAGCGCAGTACACTTACACCAAAAACAATCCGATGCCACAAGGATTAGGAACCGGCGCCCTTTTTACTAATAATTTTGAAACAAACCTGCATCTTGAAGGTGAAAGACTTTGGTTTGATATTCATTAGTTATAAAAGTGTCACTTCTAAGTAGTTTTATGTAAGAATTATAAAATTCAAAAACATCAAGCACGTCTGGAGTATTGAAAAACGACACATTTTAAAATTAAAAATCTGCCAAAATTTCACATCATTATCTAAAGTCTGCCAAATTTTAACATCTTATTTCCAGCTTCTCGCCTCTGGTTCTATTGGCACAATCTTGGAGAAGTCTGTGGCAGAATAACATTTAAAAATTTATAATAATATGTCAGTAAATTTTAAACCATTAGCAGACAGAGTTTTGGTAGAACCAACTCCAGCTGAAACTAAAACAGCATCAGGAATCATTATTCCGGACACCGCAAAGGAAAAACCACAAGAAGGTACCGTAGTAGCAGTAGGTCCCGGTAAAAAAGATGAACCTACAACTGTAAAAGTGGGTGACAAAGTTCTTTATGGAAAATACTCCGGAACTGAACTAAAATTTGAAGGCAAAGATTATTTAATTGTAAAAGAAGGAGACCTTTTAGGAATAATTGGGTAAAATTTGTAAAAAGTAAAATGTAAAAAGTATTAAGGACTTTTTATTAATCAAAATTAAAAAATCATTGTACATATTACATTGTACATCAATACAAAATCAAAATTATGGCAAAAGAAATAAAATTCGATATCGAATCAAGAGACGCTTTAAAAAGAGGTGTTGATGCATTGGCTAATGCAGTAAAAGTAACTTTAGGACCAAAAGGTAGAAACGTAGTCATAGAAAAATCTTTCGGTGCGCCTCACGTTACCAAAGATGGTGTTTCTGTAGCTAAAGAAATTGAGCTGGAAGACAGAGTAGAAAATATGGGTGCTCAGATGGTGAAAGAAGTAGCTTCTAAAACCAATGACATCGCCGGAGACGGAACTACGACTGCTACAGTTCTAGCACAAGCAATCGTAAGAGAAGGTCTTAAAAACGTAGCTGCGGGCGCAAACCCTATGGACCTGAAAAGAGGTATTGACAAAGCAGTAACGGCTGTTGTTGAGAATCTGAAATCTCAGTCTCAAACAGTTGGTGACAACAATGATAAAATCAAGCAAGTTGCTTCTGTTTCCGCAAACAATGATGAAACTATCGGTTCATTAATCGCTGAAGCATTCGGAAAAGTTGGTAAAGAAGGTGTAATCACTGTAGAAGAAGCAAAAGGTATCGACACAACTGTAGATGTTGTAGAAGGTATGCAGTTTGACAGAGGTTACCAATCGCCATATTTCGTAACTAATCCTGAGAAGATGGTTGCGGAATTAGACAATCCTTACATTCTTTTGGTTGAGAAAAAAATCTCTTCAATGAAGGAATTATTACCAGTTCTTGAGCCGGTAGCACAAGGTGGAAAATCTTTATTAATTATCTCCGAAGAAGTAGAAGGCGAAGCTTTGGCAACTTTGGTAGTTAATAAATTGAGAGGTTCTCTTAAGATCGCTGCTGTAAAAGCACCAGGATTTGGTGACAGAAGAAAAGCGATGCTGGAAGATATCGCTATCCTGACTGGCGGACAAGTGATCTCCGAAGAAAGAGGTTTCACTATGGAAAATGCGTCTATCGAAATCCTTGGAACTGCTGAAAAAGTAGTAATTGACAAAGATAATACAACCATCGTAAATGGTGGTGGTGACGAGGCTCAAATCAAAGGAAGAGTGGCTCAGATCAAGGCGCAGATGGAAACTACAACGTCTGACTATGACAGAGAAAAACTTCAGGAGAGATTGGCTAAGTTAGCTGGTGGTGTTGCTGTACTTTACGTAGGTGCTGCTTCTGAAGTGGAAATGAAGGAGAAAAAAGACAGAGTGGACGATGCACTACACGCTACAAGAGCAGCTGTGGAAGAAGGTATCGTTGCTGGTGGTGGTGTAGCTTTGGTAAGAGCGGTTTCAGCCCTTAACTTCGAAGGTGATAATACTGACGAAACTACAGGTATCAAAATCGTGAAAAGAGCAATCGAAGAACCATTAAGACAAATCGTGGCTAACGCAGGTGGTGAAGGTTCTGTAATCGTTGCTAAAGTGGCAGAAGGAACTGCAGATTTTGGTTACAATGCTAAAACTGACGAATTTGTAAATATGCTTGAAGCTGGAATCATTGACCCAACGAAAGTAACAAGAGTGGCACTTGAAAATGCGGCTTCTGTTTCCGGAATGCTTTTGACTACTGAATGTGTTATCACTGAAGTTAAAAAAGACGAGCCGGCAATGCCAATGGGAGGCGGAATGCCAGGAATGATGTAACGGTCACCGACCGAAACAATATATAAACCGTTCTATTTTATAGGACGGTTTTTTTTGTTATTTTTTGGAATCATTGAGTCACTAATTATATTTTATAGCTGCCTTTTTATCATTACTGCAAAACCAAAGTTTTTTAGCCTAATGCTGGGACTGGGACACGAGACTGGCGGTGGCACGTGTCCGGAGGTACCTGGGACGTGTCGTAATAGATTTTAGGGAGAATTAAATTTATGTTATGTGTTTATTTGATTTATTTTTAGGGAAAAATAATAGTTTGGATTTGCGCGGGTCGTAAAGTTGGATTTTATATGTCATTCTGCCAACGACAGTGCAGAAATT
>DLND01000010.1:3644-7228 GCA_002476905.1 Flavobacteriales bacterium UBA7519 | reverse complement strand
AGTGGAGTGAAAAGATTGACTTCGTCGAACCTAAAGGTTTGGGAGCGGAAGGCGGAAATAGCTGCCCAAATAATAGATACTTATTAAAACAAAAAACCTGAATCATTGACTCAGGTTTTATATTTGATCGAAAATCGGATTAAGCTTTCAATGCTTTAATTTTCTCTGTTAATGCAGGAATAATTTGGAAAGCATCACCCACTACTCCATAATCCGCAGATTTGAAGAATGGTGCTTCGGGATCATTGTTAATGACAACAATCGTTTTAGAACTGTTAACACCTGCCAAATGCTGGATTGCCCCGGAAATCCCTACTGCAATGTAAAGATTTGGAGAAATTGCTTTTCCAGTTTGTCCAACGTGCTCTGTGTGAGGTCTCCAACCCATATCGGAAACCGGTTTTGAACAAGCTGTTGCGGCGCCAAGAACATTAGCCAAATCTTCGATCATTCCCCAATTTTCCGGACCTTTCAAACCTCTACCCGCAGACACTACAATTTCTGCTTCTTTAAGGTCTAATTTTCCTGAAGACTGCTCGTGATTAATCACTTTTATATCTTCGTTTGCAATGCTTAATTCTTTCACCTCTTCTGAACCGGAAGCTGCATTTTCTTTAACACCGAAAGCATTTTGAGAAACTGTAACAATAACGCCAGCTGCATCTGCTTTTGCGTGCATAAAACCTTTTCCGGAGAATGCTTTTCTCTTAACTTGGAAAGGTGAAGTGCTTTCTGGAACATCAATCACATTCGTAATCAATGAATAATTTTTCTGGATTGCCAACATTGGCGCTACAGAAGATGCATCTGTTGTATGTGGGAAAACGATGATGTTTCCGTCTGCAATTTGGTTAACTGCTTCTGCATAAGCCTTAGCACTGAAATTTTTAAGACCGGCGTCTTTTACATTTACCACTTTATCTGCTCCATATTTGTAAAGCAAATCTGAAGAATCTGTTGGGTTGATGGAAATTGCAGTTACTGAATCTCCAGTTTGTGTTGCGATAGCTTTTGCGTAAGAAACGGCTTCAAATGCTGCTTTTTTGTAAACTCCGTTTATATTTTCTGCGTATACGAATACTGCCATAATTTTTAATTTTTGTCAGATGTCAGATGTCGGAAGTTTTTGAACTTGACTCTGAAATCGTGAATTTGATTAACTAAATAATATTTTTATGAAGGTGGAATTCTCATCGGACATCTAACTTCCGACTTCCAACTTTAGATTACTTTCGCTTCTTCGTGAAGTAATCTTACCAACTCGTCAAGGTTATCCGCAGAAACCAATTTAACAGCTGCTCTTGGCGCAACACTGTCAAAAGGAACGGCTTCCACCTTCACTTCAGAATTGGAAGGTTCCACCACCTGAAGAGGTTTTGTTCTTGCAGACATGATACCTCTCATATTCGGGATTATCAAATCTTTTTCATCTACCAAACCTTTTTGTCCTGCAACAACAGCTGGTAGTTTAACCGAAATAGTTTCTTTACCACCTTCGATTTCTCTAACCGCAGTCGCTTCTGAACCATTCACTTCTAATCCAACACTTGCATTAACGAAAGCATAATTCAGTAATTGAGCAACCATTCCTGGAACTGCTCCTCCATTATAATCAATGGATTCTTTTCCTGTAAGAATTAGGTCATAACCTCCGTCTTGAGCAACTTTTGCAATTTCTTTCGCTACAGAGAAACTGTCTTTAGCTTCTGCATTAACTCTCACTGCATCATTCGCTCCGATTGCCAAAGCTTTTCTGATAACCGCTTCTGTTCCTGCATCTCCAACGTTCACAACCGTTACAGTTGCACCTTGAGATTCTTGTAATTTTATAGCTTTTGTTAAAGCAAACTCATCTAATGGATTAATTACCCACTGAATTCCGTTTTTGTCAAAAGCAGATTTATCTGCTGTAAAATTAATTTTACTTGTAGTGTCCGGAACGCTACTGATACAAACTAATATTTTCATCGTATTATTGATATATTTTGTTATATGAATGTCGCTAATTTATATAAAAAATACTATGCATGCATAATTTATTGTTATTTATTAAATAGTTTTCTGAAATGCTTTATTAATAGGGTATTTAGAATCTTTACAAATAATATTTACTATTAAAGTTGTATTAATCGATATAAATTAATGACGATTTCGAAGACTTAAATCACGAAATTTGAATTAATTAAATTATTTCTTTACCTGACTCGCTCTGAATTCAATTTTACTTGGCAAAACACGAGGATTCATATTCAGCATATCGAGGACAAGATTTCCCATATCTTCCGGCTGGATTTTCCATTCATCTTTTTCAGAAGGAACATTTCCGTTGAAATAAGTGGCAACGGAACCTGGCATTATGGTTGAAACTTTGATATTGTATTTTCTAAGGTCAATCATCGCAGCTTGTGTAAAGCCAACAACCCCGAACTTCGAAGCATTATATCCAGCGCCATTTTCAAAGAAATTAGTTCCTGCAAGACTTGCAATTGTAATGTAATAACCTTGTGATTTTTTCAATTCCTCAACAGAAGCCTTCAAAGTGTAGAAAGCACCGGTCAAATTGGTTTCCTGCATTGCGTTCCAATCTTCGATTGACAATTCATCAACCGGTTTGAAGATTCCTAAACCCGCATTCGCAATCACAACATCTACTCCTCCGAATCTTTCAACAATTTTCGAAATTGCATTTTCTTCATCTTCGAAATTTCTAACATCTGAACTCACTCCGAAAACATTTTCAGAAATGGTTTTCAGTTCAGAAACTGCTTTATCAACGTCTTCTTGTTTTCTTCCACTAATAGCCACTTTGTGACCGTTTTTCAACAGAACTTCTGCAATCCCGAAACCGATTCCTTTGGTTCCACCTGTGATATAAATAACTTTTGACATAATTTTTAAAAATTTTATTTGAAGCACATAGTCACATAGTTTTTTGTTTAAGATTAAATAGAAAACTGCTTTAAACTATTATTTAATCTTTTTGAATTAAAATTGATTTTCTATGTGATTATGTGGTTTAGTTTATGATTAATTTTAATAAAAAAGACAGCCTTAACTGTCTTCAATTTTTTATCCTTTTGCGTAAAACTCAAAGAAATAAGGGATACTTTCGATTCCTTTATAATAGTTATACAATCCGTAATGCTCGTTCGGTGAATGGATTGCATCTGAGTCCAAGCCAAATCCCATTAATACAGATTTAGCTCCAAGAACTTTCTCAAACAAAGAGGTAATGGGAATACTTCCACCACTTCTGTAAGGTAAAACTTCTTTACCAAATGCTTTTTCCATTGCTTTTTTAGCAGCCAAAAATTCTTTGGTGTTGCTTTCCAAAACGTAAGGCATTCCGCCGTGATGTGGCGTCACTTTTATTTTAACACTTTTTGGAGCAATTTTCTCAAAATATTGAGTGAATTTTTCAGTGATTTCTTCAGGTGTTTGATTTGGAACTAGTCTCATTGAGATTTTAGCAAAAGCTTTAGAAGCAATTACCGTTTTTGCGCCTTCGCCAATGTAACCGCCCCAGATTCCGTTAACATCCAAAGTTGGTCTGATAGAAGCTCTTTCCAAAGTTGTATAACCTG
>DLND01000010.1:0-3612 GCA_002476905.1 Flavobacteriales bacterium UBA7519 | reverse complement strand
CATCGGAAACAATCAAAACATTGTCGTAAAAGCCATCGATGGTGATATGTCCTTTATCATCAATCAAATCGCCAATCATTTTTGAGAGAACATTGATTGGATTCGGAACTGCACCACCATAAAGTCCAGAATGCAAGTCACGATTCGGACCTTCAACCTCAACTTCTACATAACTCAAACCTCTCAAACCTGTTGTAACAGTTGGCTGTTCATTAGAATAGATATGAGTATCTGAAATCAAAATCACATCACAGCTCAGTTTTTCTCTGTTTTCTTCGAGGAAATCTGCCAAACTTGCCGAACCTACTTCTTCTTCTCCTTCAATCAAAAATTTAACATTACAAGGCAAGGAATCTGTTTTCATCATTGCTTCGAAAGCTTTGACGTGCATAAAGAATTGTCCTTTGTCGTCCGCAGAACCTCTTGCGAAAATCGCACCTTCCGGATGAAGTTCAGTCGTCTTTACAACAGGTTCGAAAGGATCGCTAGTCCATAATTCTAAAGGATCAGCTGGCTGAACGTCATAATGTCCGTAAACCAAAACTGTTGGCAACTCTGCATCGATAATTTTTTCTCCAAAAACGATTGGATAACCTTTGGTTTCAAGTATTTCTACATTGTCTGCTCCGGCAGCTTGAAGATGTTTTGCTACCTCATCTGCACATTTCAGAACTTCTGATTTATAAGCCGGATCTGCACTGATAGAAGCAATTCTAAGGATATCAAATAATTCATCAAGGAATCGCTGCTTGTTTTCTTGGATGTATGTTTGTGTTGTACTCATTTTTTATGAATGATATAGTTTATTTTTAAAAGCAAAGTCCACAAAGATTTTTTTTAAATTATTGAGGATATTTCTAAGTTTACAAAGGCGTAAAACCTAGCAAGAAAATATGACTCAATATTAAATCTAATTATCAATTTGAGATTCGTAAAAATAAAAAATGTCCTGCAAACGCAAGACATTTTTTATTATAATATTTTTATAAAATTATTAGTGGTGCTCAGCAGGAGCGTCAGCTGTTGCAGCTGGTTTAGCTTCTGAAGTTACTGTCTTAGCAGAATCTGCTACAACGTGAGAAACAGCTTTTGTAGAATCTGCAGTTGGATGATAAGTTCCGTGAGGCGCGTTTGGATCGTCATATCTCACAACATCGTCAGTTTTTTTCAAACGTCCTTTGTTCCCGCCAGCAGGAAGATCACAAGACACAACTAAAATAGCAGAAGCCAACAATATTACAGATTTTTTCATATGTTTATCTTTATTTACAATAGGTCATATGCAATCGCCATCTTGAACTATTACCTATTTTAATCAGGTTTTGACATATGGCGATGTCATTTTTTATTATTTAACGTGTCAAAAGTAGTGAAAATGAGATTTTCTGCAAAATTATTTTTTGTAAAATGTATGATGTAAAAAGTAAAATGTAATTTGTCTAATTAATTTGTCTTAGTTTTATTACAAATCGCTAATCGAAGAACAAATGTTTCAGCTTTGCGAAGCGCGCCCCGACCTGAGTGGAGCTCTTTTTCTTTTTTTGCAAAAAAGAAAAAAGCGGGAACGGAGGGCGGATAAAGGCGCCCAAATTAATAGATTGAAGTGAATCTTGAGTTTGAGAATAAAAAAAAACCTGACTCGGGTGAATCAGGTTTTGAAACTTACATTTCGGTAATTATTTTTTTCTTTCGAGAACTTCGTCTACCATTCCGAATTCTTTGGCTTCGGTAGAGGTCATCCAGTAATCTCTGTCGGATGCTTTTTCTACCCATTCGTAAGTTTGACCAGAATGGTTTGAAATGATGTCATACAATTCTTTTTTCAACTTCAACATCTCTCTCAAGTTGATTTCCATATCAGAAGCTACACCTTGTGCGCCACCTGAAGGTTGGTGAATCATTACTCGAGAATGCTTAAGAGCAGAACGTTTCCCTTTTTCGCCCGCTACCAAAAGAACTGCGCCCATAGAAGCAGCAATTCCTGTACAGATTGTCGCTACATCTGGCTTGATGATTTGCATTGTGTCATAAATTCCCAATCCTGCATAAACGCTTCCTCCAGGAGAGTTGATGTAGATTTGAATATCTTTCGCCGAGTCAGAACTTTCTAAGAACAATAACTGCGCTGTGATGATATTCGCTACCTGGTCATCGATTCCTGTTCCTAAGAAAATGATTCTGTCCATCATCAATCTAGAAAAAACGTCCATCTGTGCAACGTTCATTCTTCTTTCCTCCATAATGTAAGGTGTAAGATTGGTCGGGTTGAACATTCCCATATATTGGTCTGTAACAAGACCGTTGTTTCCCATATGTTTTACCGAGAAATCTCTGAATTCTTTTTTAATGTCCATATTATATTTGGTTATTTTTAAATCTGTATTGAGTTTGCAATTTCTATTCCTTTGCTAAAGTAGGACTTTCTGTCATTAGAATTTTGGTTTTCGTTTTGAATGGAAAATAGCATCGATATATATAATTTTCTCTCGCTCTTCAATCCAATAAATTATCAGAAAAGGGAAACGAATCAACGGAATCCTTCTCAAATCTTCTTTATCATTATATTTCTCAAATATAAGTGGATTATTTTCTATTAGATTTAAATAATATTCGATCTCTTCAATGAGCTCTAATCCTAGATTTAGTCTCTTATTTTCATACCAATAAAAAGATTCTTCCAATTCTTCGGAAGCTGGTTTTAAGAAGATAATTTTATAATTCAATTCGAAAGCCTTTTTTTAAGATCTGTCCAATTTTCGGTTTCAATCTTTCCTGCTTCAAAATCTTTTTTTCGTTTTAAAGCTATTTCCCATTGATCTTCAGAAACTTCAGTTTCCCTAATCAAAAGTTTTGCAATTTCTTTTTTTTCGTTTGGATTCAATTTTTTTATAACTGTCAAAAGCTCATCGAAAGGAAGATTAATAGATATTTGCATTGTATTATTTTTATCAAATTTAGAAAATATTCTTAAAAGTCTATGAGACTTTTTGTCACAAAATACGAAATAATTCGCTGTCTAATTTGTTTTTGAGTTGAGTCAAGAGAATTATTTTTTGATAAATATGTGTGTTATCTTGCTCATTGTCTGTTGTATTCTTGAGGTCATTGATTAACTTCACAACATATTCTCTTTTATGTCTCAAAATAATATCTGAAACTAATTTTGGAACCACTTCTTCTTCTGAACTGAAATAGATATTGAACTTATTCCAATTGCTTGTATGATAGTTTTCTATGAGTGCATTGGCTAGTTTGCCAGAGATTTCTTCATCCATCATATTGAAGAAAAAATTACCCGATCTTATTTCGTTTTGAAGAATACCTTCTTTGATTTCGGAAATAATGGTTTTATGAATGTCCAATTGAATTTCACATTCATCTTCTTCTAAATGATTCAGAATTTCTTCAATGACCGTGATTTTATAAACATTGCCTTCGGAGTCTTTTCTTTCTAGGACAAAATCGCCATATTTTAGCATCAAATCAACCAATTTTTCCTCCTGCAGCACCAATGGGTTTACCGAAAAAATACTTTCCTGAACGATTTCTAATTTTGGAGCTGCTTTTTTTTCTTCAAATTTAGGTTTTGATTCCTGCTGTTGTGTGACATTA
>DLND01000168.1 GCA_002476905.1 Flavobacteriales bacterium UBA7519 | reverse complement strand
CCCCTCCTTTGGAGGGGTGGCGATTCGCCATAGGCGAATTGACGGGGTGGTTTATATGAAATACCCTTTTTCATTTTAAGATTACTAACTAAAATTCCCAACAATAAAATCCTCAAGATCCTTCATTACCACGGATAAATTCTGTTTCACATCAAAATCATTAATCCGGAAAACTTTAAGCCCAAGACTTTCCAGAAACTTTGTCCTCTCCAAATCATATTCTTGTTTAAATTCGTGACTTAAACCATCAATCTCAATCACAAGTCCCAAAGTTTTCACGTAAAAGTCAACAATATAATTACCGATAATTCTCTGTCTGTCAAAATCTATTTGGTGAAAAGTTCTGTTTCGAACCTGTTTCCAGAACAAGACTTCTGACAAAATTCCTAATTTCCTTTTTTCTCTTGTTAATCGCTTAAGATGAGGATTATATGGTAGATCTTCAACAAAATTGCTATAGATCACAACACCATAAATATGGGTAATAATTTCCTTTTCGGACATTTGTGTTTATGTTTGAAAACTAATTTACATTTTTTTTATTAAAGTTGTAGATATAAAAAAACCACCCCGTCATAAATTCTCCGAATTTCTGCCACCCCTCCAAAGGAGGGGAATTCCACCATAACCGAATCTGAAAGTGACGTTGCCGAGTTCCGTGGAAGAAAATCTTTTAAGTTGCACATTACTACTCTAGATGGCTGGAGATTCGACAAAGGCTAATGACGTGTGGTGATGCGGAGTGCATCTCCTAAGTAAAAACGCTGTTCGTGAATTGGCAGTAAAAAAAATAATTTCCTTACAATGTTTATTTTTGACTCTGATTAAAAAAATGAAAAAACTTGAAAATATCCTGCTGAAAATTATTGACTAGCATTTTTTATTTTTCATAATTAAAAAGTATAAAAATCCAATGCAAAACCTAGGAATCATCGGCTTCGGCTGGCTCGGAAGCCGCATCGCAGAAAGACTATCCAAAAAATATCAGATCTTCGCCACAACAACCACACCTGCCAAAGCACAAGACCTCAACGCCAGAGGATACCACGCCACTCTGGTCAGTTTCCCCAATGAGTTGGATGCTGAGATGCAAGCTTGGGAAGTTGCCAAAGATATGGATGCCATCATCATCAGCGTTCCTTTTTCCGGACTTCGAGGTGCACAGATTCCGATGAATGACGAACGCGAGAACCTCCTCCATTTTCTCGGCGATTACAAAGGTCAAGTTTTTTACACCAGCTCTACGGGCGTTTATCCGCAAATCGAAAGGGAGTTTACAGAAGATGACTTGCCAGCGCAGGAAGTAGAAAGCGAAAGCTTCATTTTGGAACAATTCCCCCAAACCAATATCCTGAGATTAGCAGGCTTGATGGGCGATGAGAGACTGCTCAAGAATTACAACATCTCCAATCTCGATCAGCTGGTGAACCACATCCATTACGCGGATATATGTACTGCTATCGAGAAAATGCTGGAGCGAAATTCCCAATCCAAGGTTTATAATATCGTAGCGCCCATCCATCCCAGCAAAGAAGAAGTGATCAATGCTCAGAAAGGACTTACCTACTCCGGCGAGCGTGCAACAAAAGGCAGAACCATCTCGCCCAAGAAAATGATAGAGGAATTGGACTTTGAGTTCCAATATCCAGATCCGCGGTATTTTCATTTGTAAGAAAGCAAGTGGGTTTTAACACTTTTCAGGATGGATATCTTCTTTGTCAAAAGGCAAAGACATTGCTTCCAACTACCGAATAAAGAGTTATGATGTTAATTTGAAGAAGTAGATTTACGCATTAATTATAATTAAAAAATTACGTTAGGCTAGTTTTATCAATAATTTACATTCTCAAATCTACAACACCGAAATCACTAATAGTTAAAGTTTTCGTAAACCATAAAAAATTTACAAGAAAAATAGCCTTGAAACTTACAAAATCCAAAGCCAACAAATGCACGATTTGGTCACGTAAAGTGTACAGCGATAGCCTTTCAAAGTCATCTAAACTACAGAACATACAAAAATCTAGTAGAGCTATACATAAACTTTTGTGACTTTTGTGGTTCAAGTTTCACAAGTTTTGGAACTATTCTTGAACCTCTTTCATAAAAATCATTCATTATGGAAGCAACTACAATCAAAACCATCGCAAAATACGGATTAGGTGCAATGTTGATTTCTGCAGGAATTGCACATCTCACATTCGGGAGAAAAGAATTTCAGGCAGAAGTCCCGGAATGGGTTCCGTTGGAAAAGGAAGATACTGTTATATATTCGGGTATCGCAGAAATTGCATTAGGAACTGCTATCATTGCGGCACCTAAAAAGTACGAATCATTAATGGGGAAAATCGCGGCAGGATTTTTCACTGCCGTTTTCCCAGGAAATTATACGCAATACAAGGAAAGAAGAAATGCTTTTGGGCTCAATACAGATAATAAAAGATTGGCGAGATTATTCATGCAGCCTTTGTTATTATTATGGGCAATCAAAGCAACAGATTAATAAGATTTGAATTAATTATCAACCCAGCGTTAAAGTTGAGTTTTTTATTTTCGAATATAATAAATTAAAAATTCGGCTATTTCTAAAACCAATTTTAAACTCTAAATTTATACTTCGAGAAATCGAATGTAATTTCACACTAAACAAAAAAACTATGAGTTCAGGACAAAGTAATTTCAACAATTTATTCAAATCAGAAAGTGAAATCCCGGAAGAATATAAAGTTCCCGTCATCCATCAAAGAGAATATCTTCTCAATGGAGAATTGGTTCAATGGAACGGCGATGTTACTGAAATCTATTCGCCAGTTTGCATCCCAACAGAAAACGGATTGGAGAGAAAACTTCTGGGCAGCATCCCGAATATCGGACCACAAGAAGCGTTGGATGTTTTAGATGCTTGTGTAAAAGCCTATGACAACGGACTTGGCGAATGGCCAACGATGTCTGTAGAAGGCAGAATCCAATGTATGCAGAAGTTTGTTGGTTTGATGATCAAAGAACGTGATCTGGTCATCAAACTATTGATGTGGGAAATTGGCAAAACCCTCCCCGATTCTACCAAAGAATTTGACAGAACCGCAGATTACATCAACCAAACCATCGATGCTTTAAAAGATTTGGACAGAGAATCATCAAGATTTCAGCAAGCAGAAGGAACCATTGCTCAAATCCGAAGAGCGCCACTTGGTGTTGTCTTAAGTATGGGACCTTTTAACTATCCATTGAATGAGATTTTCACAACGCTGATTCCTGCTTTGATAATGGGA
>DLND01000102.1:2646-5095 GCA_002476905.1 Flavobacteriales bacterium UBA7519 | reverse complement strand
AGGCAGGATCAGATCCCATCTCTTGTTTTACAATCGGAACGCCAACGCGCTCACTCCAAATGACCAATTGGTCTACAGCAGCAGCTCGGAAAGTATCAGCGGCGCCAAGAACTACTTTCAATCCTTGGGATTTGAATTGATAGGCTAATTTTCCAATAGTTGTAGTTTTTCCAACCCCATTCACACCAACAACCATTATGACATAAGGTTTTTTGCTTGTGTCGATGTTATCTGTGTCCAAATGAGGATTTTCCAGAAGCAGACCAGATATTTCTTCCCGCAGGATCCGGTCCAGTTCGGATACGTTCACGTACTTATCTTTGGCAACGCGTTCTTCAATTCTTTTAATAATTTTGATAGTTGTTTCCGCACCTACGTCAGAAGCAATGAGGACATCTTCCAAATCATCAAGCACCTCATCATCTACAGTATTTTTTCCAACAACAGCTCTTGAAATTTTGTCAAAGAATCCTTGGCTGGATTTTTCCAAACCCTTATCAAGTGTATCTTTTTCTTCTTTTTTGAATATTTTTTTAAACCAACTCATTCTATGTATAAATGATAAATGAAAATCAATTAATGATCCCTAGATTTTTATTTTGAATCAAAACAAAGATAACAAAAAAACTACCCTAAAAAGAGTAGTTTTTATATTGTATCAGTTTATGGATTATTTTTTTAAATAACCTTCAACTTCGTCAGCGTTCATTACTTTTTCTTCAAAAACGTAAGCTCCAGATTTAGGAGACTTTACCATTTTGATTACTTTTGTCATTTTTTTTGATCCAGCACCACCTTGAAGCGTTGCTACTACCTTTTTTGCCATTGTAAATTATTTTTATAAATTACTTAATTTCTTTGTGAACAGTATACTTTTTAAGAACTGGGTTGAACTTTTTAAGCTCCAGTCTTTCTGTAGTATTCTTTTTATTTTTTGTAGTAATGTATCTTGACATTCCTGCTACGCCGCTTTCCTTGTGCTCAGTACATTCTAGAATTACCTGAACTCTGTTACCTTTTTTAGCCATTACTTAGTCGTATTTTTAATGAATCCGTTTCTAGCTGCTCTTTCGATAGCTTCTTCTATACCAATCTTATTGATAACTCTTAATCCGTGAGCAGATACTTTTAGAGTAACGTGTTTCTCTTGCTCAGGAAGATAAAATTTCTTCTCTAGTAAATTAATTTCAAAACGTCTTTTCGTTTTGTTATTAGCGTGGGAAACGTTGTTTCCTACCATTGCACGCTTACCTGTTATTTGGCAAATTCTTGACATATCTCGATGTTCTTTTGACTAATGAATATTTGAGAGTGCAAAATAAAGAATTATTTTTCAGATAGGCAAATAATTTTAAATTAATTATAAAAAAATAAGTGTTTAGTTTTAAGTTTAGACTCTAAACACTTCGTAACGTAATATCGAAAATTACGTTTTAATTTTCGATAAAGAATTTTACATTCTCCAGGGGATTGCCTAGCATCGCAATTCTTCCTTTTATAAGAATAGGGCATTGGAGTACTTCCGGATGTCTAGCGATGATTTCCAATGCTTCCTCTTCATTAACTGTTTCATAATTAGAAAAATGCTTTTTGAAAATATCTTCGGATTTCCTAAGTATTTTACTTGGTTTTTTATTGAGTTTTTTAAATAGAGTCCTCAGTTCGAAAAGACTAAGAGGTTCTTTTATAACGTCAATAATTTGAAACTTAATATCATTTTCGTCCAAGTATTCCAAAATGGCTCTTGATTTTGGACATTTGCTATTATGAATTACTTTAATCATGGTTTTGTTATTATCGACAATTTAATTTTGAGGTTTGTCAAAATTATTGCCGACATAATTTAAAACAAACCGTTCAGTTCTCCATCTATTCTTTCCAGGATATAACCAAAGTCTTCCTGTTTTTCTACAAAGTCCAGATCATCAACATCGATGATTAGAAGCTTGCCTTCTTTATAATTTTCTATCCAGTTCTGATATTTATTATTAAGTTTGGAGAGATAATCTATGCTTATGCTGGTTTCGTATTCTCTTCCTCTTTTTGCGATTTGCTTTACAAGAGTCGGAATATCAGCCCTTAAATAGATTAGCAAATCAGGTGCCGAAACAAAGTCTTTCATCAGTTGAAAAACAGAAAGATAGTTTTTAAAATCTCTTTCGGACAAGAGGTTCATTTCAGCAAGATTCTCAGCGAAAATATGTGCATCTTCATAGATGGTTCTGTCCTGGATGACATTTTTGCCGCTCTCGCGGATCTCTTTTACCTGTCGGAATCTGCTTCCCAAGAAATAGATCTGAAGTGCAAAACTCCATTTGGACATATCACCATAAAAATCATCCAAATAAGGATTGTGATCTACATCTTCAAATTGTGCTTCCCAACCGTAATGTTTGGACAGCATTGTTGTGAGTGTGGTTTTTCCGGCACCGATATTTCCTGTGACAGC
>DLND01000102.1:0-2541 GCA_002476905.1 Flavobacteriales bacterium UBA7519 | reverse complement strand
GATATTTCCTGTGACAGCTATATGCATCGTTATTATTATTGATAAATGATGGGTGATGACCAATGATAAATTTACTATGATTTATCAAAGTTCGTTTTAATTATTTAAGGTTGTAAAGATATAGTTTGTCTTTTATGAGTGCCAAAAATCCTGAAGTGTTTTTATCCACAATTTTTGCGTCGGGATGGCGGAAGGTTTCTGTTAAAGATTTTCCGTCAAATTGCGTAATTTTTTTATCACTGAAAATATAGATTTTGTCATTACTTCTTCTAATTTTTTTAGCGTTATTAATCACCGCAGAATATAACAGATTGCCTTTTGTGTTGTAAACTTCAAAATTGTTTTCCTTCAGAATATAAATTTTGTTATCATAAACAAGAAAATCCTTTATATATTGAAAACTAGTCCCGAACGGAAACGAGTTGATGACAGAATTACTTCTGAAGTTGAACTGGAGCAGCGTTTTATTACTATCATCTATCATCCAAGCAAATTGTAAATCCTCCGCATAAACAGCAGAGATATAACCGAACGTATCACTGAGGCTTATTTTCTGGATTTCATTAAGGTTTTGGTCGAAAAACTTGATTTCCTGCGCATTCTCGGAAAACATTACAATATTAAGCGGATTGTTTACGCTCTGAACTTTGTATGGAAAAGTCATCATCAGCTTGCCCAATTGTCTTCCTTCCGGATCGAATTTTGTAAAACTTAGATCATTTTTCTTATAAATATATATGTTCCCGTAATCGTCTCCAAAAAGTTCTTTAGCGTCTTTGAGCTGTAAACTATCGATGTCAATTTTCTTTTGCGAAAAAAGGATAGTGCAACTAAAAAATAATATGATCTTAATTAGTTTCAAAAAGTAATGTGTGAGCTTATTTAGGGCCATTCAATGTTATGATGACATCTTTTGTGAGTGCTTTGTTTTGATTATAAACGGCATCACAAATGGAAGTCGATACATTATAGCTTCCTTTGTCTACGAGTATATAGTTCTGTCCATTGGAAGGAACGGTTAGGTTGTAAAACTTTTTTCCACTTATTTTAATAATAAGGTTGCATTTGGATTTATTGACAAACTGAACAATAGCTTCTTTTTTATTCGGGTCATTATTGAAAAGACTGGTGAGGATCGCTGCGGTTTTTTTTGCTTGTTCAGAAGGTTCACCTTTTGCGGCGGATGTTCCAACTTTGGATGTTTTTTCTATTTTATGTTCCGTCATTGTTGTTACAGTGGGTTTTGCAATCTGAGGATTGCCGCCATATTTCATAGAGAGAGCTTTCTGTTTAAGCTCTATTACAGCCGGATGATTTGGGTTGTCTCTGATGAATTTTTCTACCACAGCTCGGTCTGTGGTTCTTTTTGCTTCGAAAACACTAACCTGAGAAAATGAGCTAACCGATATAGAAATTAATAAAAGTAAAAGAATCTTATTCATTATATTTTTGATAAAACTTTGACATAACTAAAACGTAAAAATAAATTAAATCTTGTAATGTGTTGTGTTTTTTAACATAAAAAATTGAGATGGTTATGCCGTAATTAATTTTAATGTTATTGTAGTATTACACTTTATTAAGATTATATGAAATGACTGTTTTTTTATAAAATTCACTATATTTGCACGCTGTAAATAATGATGGAGATAAAATCCGAAAATTAAATAAAAAACAATCTATATTATGTCTTATACACCAGTAGCTGCAGACGTAGCAAAACTAAGAAACACGACAGGCGCAGGAATGATGGACTGCAAGAAAGCTTTAGTAGAAGCTGAAGGAGATTTCGAAAAAGCAATCGATATCCTTAGAAAAAAAGGACAAAAAGTGGCTGCTAACAGAGCAGATAGAGATTCTTCTGAAGGTGCAGTTATCGCAAGAGTAAATGAGGATAACACTTTAGGTGTGATAATCTCTTTGAACTGTGAAACTGACTTTGTGGCTAAGAACGAAGCTTTCATAGAGCTAGCTTACGAACTTGCAGAGCAGGCTATCACCTATGCTAACAAAGAAGAGTTCCTAGCTTCTGATTTTCACGGAATGACTGTTGCTGACAAATTGATCGAGCAAACCGGTGTTATCGGTGAGAAAATCGAGATTGGTTCTTTTGAAACTATCCAAGGTGCTTTCTTAGGTGCTTACATCCACGCAGGAAACAAGATTGCTGCGATCACTTCTCTTTCTGCTAAAGTAGATGGTGCAGATGAGGCTGCAAAATCTGTTTCTATGCAGGTTGCTGCAATGAACCCAATTGCTCTTGACGAGAATGCTGTATCCCAAGAAACTATCGACAAAGAATTGGAAATCGAAAGACACAAACTTATCGAAGAAGGAAAACCAGCAAACATTATCGATAATATCCTTAAAGGTAAAATGCAGAGATTTTACAAAGACAATACTTTGGTACACCAAGATTTCATCAAGGATTCTAGCATATCAGTAGCTGATTACGTAAAATCTATCAATGCTGATCTTAAGGTAACAGGATTTGTAAGAGTTGCTCTTGCTTAAGATTTGAAATAATGTCCCGTCCTAAAA
>DLND01000104.1 GCA_002476905.1 Flavobacteriales bacterium UBA7519 | reverse complement strand
CTCTAAAAATTTTACGATAAACCCATACTGTTGGAAAAGCTCCCAAAACGAGCCTGCCCTGAGCTAGCCGAAGGGTTCAACAGGGTTTTCATCTCGTGTCCTTCGGACAAGACGAAGACTTAGTTATTGTATGCAGCCTTTTTAGTTTTCTTTATTTTCTTTAATATTTGCCAAAAGATTTGGAACTGCAAAACTTAAAACAAGGCCAAAAATTGTAATTAGTAATCCTGATATCCACGAGTTTTGATTTTCCATTTCATTTTTTAAAGATTCTATTTCTGTTTTGTTGATTTCCCTTATAGATTCATCACTTTTTTCTAATTGAGAAATGTCGTTATTTATATTAAGTAACGAAAGTGTTTTTTCAGGATTGTCTGAAATTCCTTTTTCAATAACTTCTATTCTATTTATTAAATCTGCTATATCCGAATTTACAGGGTTATTCTTGGACGAACGTACATTTTGATTTGTTTTTTTGTCAATTTGATTTATTAATTTTTTCAAATTTTTTATTTCAGTTTTAATCGGATCACAATTGCAAGATGATGAAAAAGTTGAGGAGTTGTTTGTTTTTTTATTCAAATTTAGTGAGTAAACCACAGTAATTATTCCAACGACAAGACTTAAAATGGAAAGCATTGAGCTTAACCACACTCTTTTTTTTCTTTCTTTTAATTCTTCAATTTTATATTTTTGGATTCTTTCTTTTTCAATTTTTTCTTCAGTTTTTTGCTGTGATACAAGGGTTTCATATCTTGGGAATTCATCATCTGGAATTAGTTTTAGGGCCCCATCTGTCAATTCGAAAATTTGAAAATCTTTTCCAAATCCAAAACTTAAAACTAAATAAACAGGTATATCTTCTTGTAAATCTGATAGAAAATCATCTTGATAATAGTTTATTTCATTAATTAAATCACTTTTTTCCGAAGTTGAAGATTTAAATTCAAATAAACATAAAAAATTGTCATTTTCTGTATCAATAACTAATAAATCAGGTCTGAATTTTGGGTGAATTTTAGAGGATTTGAATTCAAACAATAGACTATTTTCAGGATAACCTTTTGATAATAAAAATTCTTTAAAAATATCTATAAATTGTTTTTCCATAAGCGATATAAGGTTGCAGATAACGGAAAAGTATTTGCGAAGGGCGGGCTAAATTGGACAAAAAGTTCAATTTCGACCGAACGAAGCAAATTGCTTTTTCAGATTACCAAATTACAAAAAAAAGTAATATGAAAAGCAAGTTGCGACTAAATGCATCGGGTTTTTCTATTATCTATTCAACCCCGCCTTTTGCCAAACTGCTGTTGAACTAAACCTTCGGTAGCTTTCTCAGCGCCATATTTAGTTACTTTGTAAAACTAATTAAAATCAGTAAAATGGCAACAAAAAAAAAGAGAACGTCCTGTTCTCTTGAAATATTTTCTAAAAACTTTACGATAAACCCATAGTGTTGAAAAAGCTCCCAAAGCGAGCCTGCCCTGAGCTAGCCGAAGGGTTCAACAGGAGTTTCATTGTTGGCTCTTCGAGCCCAACGAAACTCTGGTTATTATCGGCTGTTTTATTTTTCTTTACTTTTCCAATATTCTTGAATAGCTATTTGTGCGCAATATTCTTGAAATTGAGCAGGAGTTTCTTGATGATTTTCTTCAATATAACTATTAACCATCATTAGTTGTTCAGGAAAATCAGATAAAATTTTATTTGCCATTTTTATTTTGTTTTCCTTTGTCATATATGTAAGTTCAATTGCTCTGTCAATTCTTCCGGGTCTAGTTGATATGAAACCTTTTGAACCATCTTCATTTGTTGTCGGCTTTCCTATTGCCTCATCTATTTTGGATAAATCATTAGTGGTTATTATCGTAAATATGCCATCTGATTTATCAACACCGTCTATACAATTTAATAAAGTGTCAAAAGTCAAAGGTGTTCTTATAGAGTTATCACTATTATCATTACTATCATTATTTCCATCTTTATCTTCCTTTGAAGAATAGCCACCAAGAAGGAAACTATGGCTTTGGGCTATGTTTTTTCTTTTATCAAAAACATTATCTATATCTTCAATTAGTGCAATACAAGGCACATTTAATTGCATACTTTGCCAAGATTTAATTAAATCGTTATTTGACATTTGAGCTAATGAGAAGAAATAAATTGGCATATCTAAATCTTCTGCAAATGCTCTAGCTAAAGCAGTTTTACCAGTTCCAGGTGGACCATATAATAACCAACCTCTCTTCCAAGGAATGCTTTTTTCTTTATACCAATCTTTGCTTTTCACCCATAAACTGATAATTTTAATTAAATCTTTAACTTCATCTGGAAAGAATAAATTTTCTAATGCATTTCCACCACTTTTAAGCTCTCTACCTAATTCTTCTTGTTTAACGCCTAAAAGTTTGTATTGATTTTGTCTGTACCAAGCATAACCGTTATATCCTCCATAATGTCTATCATTAGACGATTGTTCTCTTTCTGGAAAAAAATAAATGTTAAATCTATTTGCTTTTTCTTCTAATTCATCAATATTCCAACTTAAATTATTTCTATGCTTGATAGATTGTTCAACTATTTCAGCCACATCAACTGTTCCTCTTATTGAAATTATGTAAGAATAGGTTTTGTCTGAGTCAGATTGAGTATTTTGAGTGTCACTATTTAAAAAAGAAACACTATTCTTACTAAATATAAATGGCAATCTTAAAAAACCTAAATATTTCTTTTTAGTAAAAAAAATCATTAAATTTTCTCCATATTTCTCATATGGAACTAATCCATATTTTCCATTTCTGTAGGACTCATATTGTGAACCAAAAACTTTGTCGTATGATTTTCTTCTCTTAAAATTCTTTACTAAATACCCCACAACTTCATTGTGAGTGTCTTCTGTTTTTATTTCAGTTTTTTGTATAAATGTGGATAATAGCATCCAAAGTATGGTCTTTATTTTATCCCAAAAACCTACTACAAATGCTACAATTGCACTTCCTTTTAGTAAATCCATTTAGTTATTAGTGTGTTTGTCTTTTTGGTTGGTGCGGCATTTTTATAAAATTGCCGATAACGGAAAAAGTATTGGCGAAGTGCGGAATTAATTTGAACGAAAGTTCAAGTTCAGACCAATCGTAGCCAATATTTTTTTAATGAAACTAAGTTAATCAAAAATGTGGAATTGGAAAATATTGGCGGCTAAATATTACAAAAAGTTCAACTGAGACTTCTCCCTGCATTATGCCAATACTATGTTGAACTAAACCTTCGGTAGCTTTCTCAGCGCCATATTTAGTTACTTTGTAAAACTAATTAAAATCAGTAAAATGGCAAAAAAAAAGAGAACGTCCTGTTCTCTTGAAATATTTTCTAAAAACTTTACGATAAACCCATAGTGTTGAAAAAGCTGCCAAAGCGAGCCTGCCCTGAGCTAGCCGAAGGGTTCAACAGGAGTTTCATTGTGTGCTCTTCGAGCCCAACGAAACTCTGGTTATTAGCTGCAGCCAGAATTGCGGTAGTTAATCATTTATGTGAGATTCGACATCCATTTGTTGATGAAGAATTCTTATGATTTCTATATTTTCTTCCTTAAAATTAATTCTATAAAAAATAAAATGCGATTTAACTCGGGAACGAAAATATCCTTTCCTAATTTCGTTATAATCTTTTCCCGATTTTGGATTTTTAGAAATATATTCGATTTCATCCATAATCAAATCAAAATAATAGTCAGCTTGTTCAATCGACCATTCTTCAAAAGTATAAAGCCAAATATTTTCTAAATCAATTTCTGCTTGTTTACTGATTTTGTAATTCATTATTCTGCAGAATATTTTTGATGTAAGTTTTGTTTGAAAGTTTCTCTATTAAAACTAGCCGCAAATCCCGATTTTTCACCTTTTTTAAGTTCTTTAATTAATTCAGATTTTTTAGTTTCCTCGTGTTCAAACATTCTTAAAGCGGCTCTTACAACTTCACTTGCTGAAGAATATTTTCCATTTTTAATTTGTGAATTGATAAAGTTGTCGAAATAATCGCCCAATAAAATCGAAGTATTTTTTGCCATAACAATTTGATTTAATATTCAAAATCAAATATACCAAGTTTTGGTATTTAAACCAAATTTATTTACGTAATATTGGTCAAATCTGGTTGCAGATAACGTTTTCGGGCTTGGCGAAGGTGGCGATTTTCACCACAAATGTTGATGCGGAGAACCAATGTTTGATTAACCACAAATGTGTCTGCGGAGCACTGAACCGCCACTTTTGCCAAACCAGTGTTGAACTAAACCTTC
The DNA here is from genome assembly GCA_002476905.1 of Flavobacteriales bacterium UBA7519. Lineage (GTDB taxonomy): Bacteria > Bacteroidota > Bacteroidia > Flavobacteriales > Weeksellaceae > Epilithonimonas. The sequence continues at coordinate 126 of DLND01000104.1, read as the reverse complement.
GGTAGCTTTCTCAGCGTCATATTTAGTTACTTTGTAAAACTAATTAAAAATCAGCACTATGGCAACAAAAAAAAGAGTGTAGAAGAGCTTAGAGAAAACAAAATCATCAATCAGGCAAAGCGCGAA
>DLND01000127.1:2267-8463 GCA_002476905.1 Flavobacteriales bacterium UBA7519 | reverse complement strand
TGCCTGTGCTTTCACCGCCCTTTGCTATGCCGAATTTGCCAGCAGAATCACAACAGCGGGAAGTGCATATACCTATGCTTACGCCAGTTTTGGCGAACTGATTGCCTGGGTTATCGGCTGGGCTTTGATTATGGAATATTCTTTTGGAAATATCTATGTTGCTTTTTCTTGGTCCGATTATTTTACCAGTTTTATGGAAAGAATCGGTGTCCATATCCCTGATTATTTTACTTGCAGTTATACCGAAGCTAAAAAAGCGGTTCTCAATAATTCGACTAACGCAGAATTGATTAACGCTTGGAAATCGGCTCCGGTCATTGGAAATTTGAGAATCATTGTGGATATTCCGGCTTTGGTAATCAATGGGTTAATTACTTGGCTTTGTTACCGGGGAATCAAGGAAAGTAAGAACTTCAATAACTTTTTTGTGATTCTGAAGTTATTCGTGATTCTTCTTGTCATCGCCGTCGGTGTCGCTTATGTGAATACTGGGAACTGGTTTCCAACAAGTTCTGTAACTTCAGAACCTTCTTTTATGCCAAATGGATTTGCGGGTGTAATGTCTGCTGTTTCAGGAGTTTTCTTTGCTTATATTGGTTTTGATGCGATTTCTGTTTTGTCAGAAGAAACCAAAAACCCTCAAAAAGACCTCCCAAAAGGAATGTTGATTTCTTTAGGACTTTGTACTGTTATCTATATTATTTTAACTTTAACATTAACAGGATTAGTAGATTACAGGAAATTTGACGGTATTGGAGATCCGCTGTCATTTGTATTTGACAAAACCAATCTCAACCTTCCCTGGATGGAATTTATTGTCTCATTGATTGCGATTGTTGCGATTACAACCGTTCTTTTGGTTTTCCAAATGGGACAGCCGAGAATCTGGATGGCCATGTCCAGAGATGGGCTTTTACCAAAGAAATTTCAGGAAGTACACAGTAAAAACAAAGTACCGTCTTTTGCAACAGTCGTGACAGGAATTGTGGTGGGCATTCCGATCATCTTCACGGATAAATCTTTCATTCTTGATTTTACAAGTATCGGAACTATTTTCGCTTTCGTGCTTGTTTGTGGTGGTGTTTTGATGTTGCCCCCAAAAGAAAAACTGAAAGGAAGATTTCATTTACCGTATATTAATGGGAAGTTTTTATTTCCATTAATTTTCATTGGTGGTTTGGTATTCTTCTATTTCTATCAACCCGAATTCTTCCACAATTTAACCAATATCAAGGATCCGAATGAAGGCGAATTCCGTCTGGCAATTATTATTTTCATTATTGCTAATTTGGTTTTATGTGGATTGACCATCGTTAAAAATCTTTCCTTAATTCCTTTAATTGGCCTTAGTTCTTGTCTTTATTTACTAACCGGAATGAGCCACGAAAATTGGTTTTGGTTTGGTTTATGGTTTGCTGTAGGTTTGGTAATTTATTTCCTGTACGGTTATAAAAACAGTAGACTAAACCCTATTAACAATGTCAACCTATAAAAGAATTACTAATTATAAAGATTTTTATCAATTTTATCTTACTGAACACAAAAAACCACTAACCCGTATTTTCCATTTTGTTGGTATCTTACTGGTTTTTGTGGTTATTTTTTATGTACTTAAATCTGGGAAAGAGCGATTTCTTTGGTATTGCCCTATTTTTGGTTACGGACTGGCGTGGTTCGGTCACGCTGCGATAGAAAAAAACAAGCCTGCTACGTTCAGATATCCATTATGGTCAATTATTTCAGATTTTAGACTTTTTTTCGAACTGCTTATCGGAAAACAAAAATTTACAAATAAATAATGAGGAAATATATTTATTATCTACAACCATGAAAAATTTCATCAAATCAAATATTTCGCAGGATTCTTAGCTCTTTTGCTGGTTCAGGCTCCGGTTGCCCTTTCTATGTTGATGGGTGATGAATTTATTATACAAGTTGCCAATCCTCAAATGCTTCAGCTATGGGGAAAACCAGCAGAAATCATCGGATCAAGGCTGATTGATGCCTTGCCAGAACTGAAAGGACAACCCTTTATGGATATTCTTCGTCAAGTATTCACTACAGGAACGCCTTACAAAGGTTATAAAGAATTTTGCTATCTGGTACGAAATGGAAAGCTTGAGGAATGCTATTTCGATTTTATCTATGCACCGATTTTTAATGATGAAGAAACCGAAATCATCGGCGTAAGCGTTGTTGCTACAGAAGTTACAGATCAGGTTAACGCCGAAAAAAAATTGGCTGAAACAGAATATACTTTTGAAAGACTTATTAAAGAATCAGATTATTCTATTGCGTTGTACAAAGGCCCGGATCTTATCATCGATATTGCCAATAACAGCATGCTAAGAACTTGGGGTAAAAATGAAAAAGTAATAGGCATGAAACTGGAAGAAGCTCTTCCCGAACTGGAAGGCCAACCATTCCTCGATATTCTTAAAGATATTTTTAAAACAGGTAAAACGTATTCTGCTACTGAAGACGAAGTTGTTCTGGAAAGAAATGGCCAATTACACAGTTCTTATTATAACTTTTCTTACAAACCACTTTTCAATGAAAAGGGTGAAGTGTATGCTATATTGAACTTCGCTACGGATGTTACGGAAATGGTGCTTACCAAGAAGCAACTAAAGCTGAACGAGGAAAAATACAAAAATCTTGCAGACAGTTTACCCATCATCATTTGGACAGCCGACAAAGAAGGAAATATAAATTATTACAACAAAAAGTGGTACGATTATACAGGATTCGAAGGCATTGATAGCGGAGAAGTAGCAACCCTCAAAATTTTACATCCAGATGATGTTAAAAGAGCAATGCAAATTTGGGAAACAAGCCAGAAAAACAAAAGTGCTTACGAGATAGAATATCAATTTAAAGATAATAAAGAAGAAGATTCTTACAAGTGGTTTTTGGGTCGTGCCGTTCCAATAAAAGACACGAACGACGATATCATCCAATGGATTGGAACTTGTACCGACATTAACGAATTCAAGCAATTTCAACAGCAGAAAGATAATTTCTTAGGAATTGCAAGCCACGAACTGAAAACACCACTTACAAGCCTGAAACTATACTCCCAATTTCTTGAAAAAAACCTTAGAAAACAGGAAGACGACAAGAATGCGGATGTGGCCAAAAAGATGGATGAGCAGATCAATAAACTAACAGGTCTTGTGAACGATTTATTGGATGTCACAAAGATCCAAAATGGAAAAATACTTCTTAATAAATCAGATTTCGATTTCAATGATCTTGTTGAGGAAATTGTCACTGAACAGCAAATGAGCACCAGTCACAAAATAATTGTAGAATCTGAAAAAATAGGAAATATCTACAGTGACCGCCACAGGATTTCTCAGGTGATGAGTAATCTCATTGGCAATGCCATAAAATATTCTCCAGATTCCGACAGAATCCATATTACAACAAAAGTAACAGATGACGACTGTGTGCTTTTTGCCGTGAGAGACTTCGGAATAGGCATTCCTGCCGATAAAACGGAAAAAGTCTTTGAGCAATATTATCGTGTGAGCGGAAGCAAAGAACACACATTTCCGGGACTAGGTTTGGGACTTTATATATCCTCGGAGATCATTAAGAGAAGCGGTGGCAAGATTTTTGTAAACTCAATTGAAGGAAAAGGTTCGGAGTTTTGTTTTCTAATTCCGAAAAAGAACGAAGCAAATTAAATATTCAAGTTTAAAATGTCAACGAAAAAAATAATAGTTGTGGATGACAGTCCAGCCATTCTGGACTCGGTCAAGCTGATGCTCAATATGGAAGGTTTCGAAGTATCTAATTACGAGCGTGGCAGCGATATGTTTAATTCTTTGCTAGAAACATCGACTAAGCCGGATGTGATCCTCATGGATATGTGGCTGTCTGGAGAAGACGGGAGAGATATTTGCAAAATGATAAAAGCACATCAGGATTTCAAAAACATTCCTGTTGTGATAATGTCTGCCAGCCGAGGTTTGGGCGATTCTGCAATAGAAAGCGGAGCGGTAGATTTCATTCCAAAACCTTTTGACCTTGGAGAGATTGTAGAAAAAATCAGATACTATTCCCACGCTAACGAATAATTTTTATTTGGGCAGCTTAATCCGCCCTCCGTTCCCGCTTTTTTCTTTTTAAATAAAAAGAAAAAGAGCTCCACTCAGGTCGGGCTGCGTTCAATTCAACTTTTAAAATTTATGAAAAAAATAATACTATAAAAAAGCAGTTTAAAAATTTTTAAACTGCTTTTCTTTTCTTCAATAGTTGCGAATTTAGAAATCGACGGTTTCTGGATTCAAGCCGGAAAAGCCGGTTTCTTTGAGTGTTTTCAATGCTTTCATATCACTATCAGCTATTTTAAACCGTTCAAAGTGGAGATTATTTTTAATATTCTCAGGATTTTCAGATTTCGGCAAGACAATCACACCAGATTGTAAACAAAATTGGATACAAAGGATTGCTGGCGAAACATCATATTTATCAGCAATATCTTTCAGATGTTCATCTTTCAATAATCTTCCAGAACCAATCGGGCTCCAAGCTTCTATCGCAATTCCTTTTTCTTTACAAAAATCTACAACACTTTGCTGAGTGTAACCGGGGTGAAACTCTATTTGATTAACAGCCGGAATCACTTCTACAGTTTCCAACAATGCTTTGATTTGAGGCAACATAAAATTGCTAACACCAATGGTTTTCACAACACCAGATTTGTACAAGTCCTCCATCGCTTTCCAAGTTTCTGCATTGATTTCCTTCCAATTCTTAAATTGTGTTTCATTTGCAGGCCAGTGAATTAATAACAAATCCAGATAGTTGGTCTTCAGTTTTTTAAGAGACTGCTCTACCGAATATTTCACACCTTGTGCGCTTCTGTTGCTGTTCCAGATTTTGGTAGTGAGATACAGATCCTTTCTTTCGATTCCGGATTCTTCAATCGCTTCTCCTATTTCCTCCTCGTTTCCGTATATATCTGCTGTATCAATATGTCTATAACCAGCTTCTAAAGCTGCCTTCACAGTTTTTTGAACATTTTCTGTCGTTTGCCACGTTCCAAAACCAATCTCAGGAATCTCGGTTCCGTTATTGAGAATTACATTCTTCATTTTAATTAAAATTTGTCAGAGCCACAGCGAAAATCAAGCCATCAGAAATAATCTTAGCTATAATTAATCCATAAAAACAAACAAAAATATTCATCGTTAATTTTGGGATATTTCATAAATTTGAACTATGGAAAAACAGGAATTCGGATTGCTTGGGAAAAATATTTCTTACTCATTTTCAAAAAAATATTTCGAGGAAAAATTTAAAAAATTATTCTTAAAAAATCATTCATACAACTTCTATGATATTGCAGACATCGAACATATAAATTCTGTTATAGATAATCAAAATCTAGTTGGGATGAATGTCACAATCCCCTACAAACAAGCGATTATTCCTTTCCTTGATGAACTCAGTGAAGAAGCTCAACAAATCGGAGCTGTGAATTGTGTGAGTTTCCAAAACGGTAAAAAAATCGGTTATAATACAGATGCTTATGGATTCGAAAAAACGCTTCTAATCAATAAAAAAGACCATCACAAAAAAGCTTTGATTTTGGGCGATGGTGGCGCTGCAAAAGCAGTTAGATATATCCTTGATAAACACAACATCAAACATCAGACTGTATCCAGAAAATCCGAAATTAATTTTGAAAACCTGAGTGAAGATCTGGTAAAAGAGTCATTATTGATTATCCAAACAACACCGGTTGGGACTTTCCCGAATGTTGATGATTTTGTTCAATTCCCCTTTGATGCGATTACAGATAAACATTACGTTATCGATTTGATTTATAACCCTTCAGAAACAGCTTTTCTAAAATATTGTTCAGAAAAAGGCGCAACAACATTGAATGGTTTTTATATGCTGGAACAACAGGCGGAAAAGGCTTGGCAGATTTGGAATAGTTGATTTACAAATAATCTTTAATCATTTTCCAACTCTCCAATTTCTCCTCAAACTTCACCGTATGAAGCGGACTTGTGGAAGGCAAAACTATAATTGGAATTTTGAAATTCTTACCTAGAATTTTAATAAGGTTTTTATAAGACTTTTGTCCGTTACAGAAAATGATCTTGATATTCGGATGATTCTCGATGAGTTTAGGAATGTTGTTATCAATTTCATTTTTGATTTCTGTATCCAGACT
>DLND01000127.1:0-2182 GCA_002476905.1 Flavobacteriales bacterium UBA7519 | reverse complement strand
CTGTATCCAGACTTCCCTTTCGTTCACAACTTTCGATGACATCCCAAAGCGCAATTTTGTTTTCTTTCAATAACTCTATTCTTTCTTGATCGTCCAATGAAAATGACTTATCAAAAAGATGAAACATCAATTTCCAAAATTGATTCTGCGGATGTGCATAATATTGCTTCATTTCCAGAGACTTAACTCCCGGAACCGAACCCAAAATCAGAATTTCTGATTGCTCATCAACAATCGGTGGAAAAGAATTGATTCTGTTCATTTTGTTTTATCGCAAAGTCGCAAAAATTCATTTAATAGACTAATAATAAAAGTCGCAAAGTTTCTATTTAACGAAGTTAAATCTTTGTGCCTTAAAAGCATCATTCTGATTCAATTTTTGCGCCTTTGCGTTGAAATTATTTAGATATTAGACTGACATTTTTAAATTCAAACATTTAGCATTAGAGATGTCACACTTATGCTATCGAAGTGTTTTTATTCTAACTATTTCAAATTATCTAGAATTTTAAACAAGGCATTGCTAATACTTCCACCTTGATAATTGTTTAGAATGATAGAAAATACATAATTTTTGCCACTTTTAGAAGTTTGATAACCTGCAAAAGATTTGCTGTCTTTGATGGTTCCACTTTTCATTTTGATTCCGTTCTGCGTGGGGAAACCTTCATAAAAAGCATCGAACCAATTTTGTTTTTTAGCATATAAAAGCGCCTGAACCTGAGCTTTTGCTGAAACGTAATTCTGTGGAGAAAGCCCACTGCCATCAGCAAAATTAATCATCATCGGATTAATACCTTTTGATTTCCAAAAGTCTTTTAAAAAGTCAACACCAGTATCAAAACTCGGATTGTTACGTTTTTCTTTTGCCATCGTTTTCAAAAGTGTTTCTCCGTAAAGGTTGATGCTTTTCCTCAAAAACCAAAAGACAATTTTGTCCAGTGTTGGCGATTTATATTCAAAGATTTGATTTTGAGTTGGAGCTTTTGGAACAGATTTTCCGGCAATTTTTTCGTTATAGTAAGTTGTCGTTTTTCTGGAAATCGAGATTCCATTTTCTGTCAGCAATTTTTTGATTTCAAGAGCTAATTGCATTGGCGGATTAGGTGTTGCACCAGAAACGGTGGTTACTTTTCCTGCAGGTAATGTTCCATTAATCATTGCAGTTTCAGAATGTGGCGCTGTGAAGATTAAACTTTGGTCAGAGCTTCCGCCAGTTTTCAGTTCATTTATCCAATTGACATTTTCCAAATCATAGGAAAAGTTCTTGAATTGATTGCCATTAATATTAATATCAAATTGATTCTCTCTCCAATTAACGCCAAAAGTTCCTGCACCATAATAATTCCCCAAATCATTCCAAGGCCAGCCGCCAGGAGTACTTTGGAAATCGAAATAAGAATCGTCGACAATCAAATTTCCTGATATTTTCTTGATCCCGGATTTTTTGATCGCCTCTAACAATTGTTGTTTGAAATTTTCTGGTTTGTAATTCTCATAACGCCATGTTCCCAGCGTTGGGTCGCCAGTGGAAGTAATGTAAAAATCTCCATCTAAATTTCCATTTGATATTTTCCCGGAATAAGAAGCGGTCGTTTTGAACTGATAATTCTTCCCCAACGTCTCCAAAGCTGCCGCCGATGTAAAAATCTTTTGTGTGCTGGCTGTGGAAAGTCCTTTGTTCCCATTGTATTCATAAACCAAATTTCCATTCTCATCAGCAACATAGAAAGAAAGATTAGCTGCCAAAGCATTGGATGTTGACAACATCTCTTTTACCGATTTGTCCAGATTGGCAGAAACCGATTGGGAGAAAACAACTTGCGAAAGCAATAACGGAACCATAAAAAGATTCTTCATTTCTGAATTTTTTATCAAAACTAAGGATTTTATATGATGTAAATAAATTTTAAATTCTTGTTAAAAATATTATTTACAAAGCTTCAAAAAAGTTTAATGATTAACTTTGATAAAATTTGAAAAGATGCCGAAGAAAAACCGAAAAAAAGAAGAATTATACAATGTCATCACACACGGTCTTGGGGTTATACTTTCCGTTGTTGCATTGATTCTGATGATTTACTATTCAGCGATTAGCGGTAGTGGGATTGCGATAGCCTCTTCCTTGGTCTTCGGGATTAGTTTGATACTACTCTATTCCGCATCTACCGTTTATCACGCG
>DLND01000123.1:19011-19648 GCA_002476905.1 Flavobacteriales bacterium UBA7519 | reverse complement strand
ATGACTAATTGTGTTTTATCCGATATATTAAAAAGAAAACTTGGATTGAAATAATATTTCTGCGAAGTGACCTTGTCCCGGAAACTCGCTTTATCTTCGAAAGCACCGTTTACTCGGAAGGCAGAGCTTTTCGACAAGGCATCATAAAAATCCAAAGTCGTTTTATAATTATCCCAGCTTCCTGCACTTACAGCAACACTTCCACCTTGTTTGAAAAGTGGTTTTTTAGTTATCATATTCATAATTCCTCCGGGTGCTACGTTGCCATATAAAATAGCTGCGCCGCCTTTCAGTATTTCAACACGTTCCATTCCGGAAACTTCTGGGAAAACACCGCTGTTTATACGAGCGCCATTTTTGTAGATATTTTCAGCACCAAATGTGTAACCTCTCGCTCCGAAACTGTCTTGGGATCCACCCCGTGCAGAAGTAATATACATTCCATTGACATTTCTGACCACATCAGAAAGTTGCTGAGCCTGCTGTTGTTCGATGATTTCGTGCGTTACTATTGCGGTAGCCTGTGGATTTTCCATCACATCCAAGTTAGACTTCGTCGTAAAAACCTTGGCACGGTTCGGATTTCCGGCTTTATGAAGTTTGACATCTTCAATGGTTCTGACATCCAGAGAATCAG
>DLND01000123.1:14095-18919 GCA_002476905.1 Flavobacteriales bacterium UBA7519 | reverse complement strand
TCCAGAGAATCAGTTTTGGTTTCTTGGGCGTAACCCAAAACAGAAAGTGTCAGAAGGCCTATAGCAACAGCTTTTCTTTTCATAGTTTATTTAGAATGATTAAAAACAGTGCAAATGTATGGAAACTGTTAAGTTTTCCAAATATTATTTTAAATAATTCTAAATAAACTTAGCGCTTTAAAATTAATTCGTTGATTTTGAATATGTTAATCTAATCTGATATTTGTCAGTTTAGCATTTCCTGCAGTTCAAGCCAGCGCATTTCGTGTTCCTCAAGCTTTCCTGAAAGTGATTCTAATTCGGAGGATAATTTTGATATCTTCTCATAATCACTCTCATTATTCAGCTCATCAAGAATTTTTTGACGTTTTTCTTCTAGCTCTGGCATTTCTTTTTCTATCGTTTCCAGCTCGCGTTGTTCTTTGAAGGAAAGCTTTTTCTTAGTAGATGGTTGTTGCTGATTAATAGTTGTTGGTTGATGGTCGTTGGCGGTTGATTCTAATCTTTGTTCTTTATTTTTTTCTCTTTCTTCTGATTTCTGACCAGTTTCCGACTTTCGACTTTCCCTATATTCCGAAAAGTTTCCAACAAAATCCTTGATTATTCCTTCACCTTCAAAAGCCAGAACGTGATCCACAATCCGATCCATAAAATAACGGTCGTGCGAGACAATAATCACACTTCCTTGGAAATTCTGAAGAAAATTTTCCAAAACCGTCAAAGTTGGTAAATCCAAGTCGTTAGTAGGCTCATCAAAAATCAAAAAATTAGGATTCTGATAAAGCACATACATCAGGTGCAGACGCCTTTTTTCTCCTCCCGAAAGTTTGGAAATAGGAGAATATTGCGTTTGATCATCAAATAGAAATAATCTCAGAAACTGAGAAGCAGAAATAGTTTTTCCGTTGGCCAAAGGAAAGTTTTCCGATATGTCTCGGATGAAATCTATCACGCGTTCATCTTCCTTGTAAGTCAGACCTTTTTGCGAGAAGTAACCGAATTTGATGGTTTCTCCGGTTTCAATATCACCTGAATCTTTAGGTTCGAATCCCTGTATAATATTCAATAAAGTAGATTTTCCGGCGCCATTTTTCCCGATAATTCCAACTTTTTCTCCCCTTTGGAAAGAGTAGGAAAAATCTTTTAAAAGGACATTGTTTCCAAAGCTTTTACTGATGTTTTTCAACTCAAGAATTTTGTTTCCTAACCGTTTCATTTCGAAATCCAATTCTAAAGCATCTTTTCGAGTGTCCGTTTTCGCAACTTTTTCTGTTTCGTAAAAAGCATCGATTCTGGATTTTGATTTGGTGGTTCTTGCTTTCGGCTGTCTGCGCATCCATTCCAGTTCCTTTCTGTAAAGGTTGTTGGCTTTATCGATAGTTGCATTCAGGTTATCTTCACGGATCATTTTATTTTCCAGATAAGTTGCGTAAGAACCGTTGTGAACGTACAGATTTTTGTCTTCCATTTCCCAGATGATATCACACACCGAATCCAGAAAATAACGGTCGTGCGTTACGAGTAGTAGTGTGATTTTGGCTTTACTCAGATAATTTTCGAGCCATTCTACCATTTCCACATCTAGGTGATTGGTTGGTTCGTCCATTATCAGCAGAGTGTGGCGGTGTTCGGCTCTGGTTTCTGTCAGGAGTTTGGCCAGTGCCACTCTTTTGATCTGACCACCGGAAAGCGTTCCCATTTTCAGCGTCAGGTCATTGATTTTCAGTTGTGAAAGAATCTGTTTCATTTCGTTTTCCAAATCCCAAGCTTTTTGGATTTCCATTTCCACAATAGCTTTTTCCATTTCGTCCGGATCATTGGAAATCAGCGACTGATGGTATTGTTTCAAAGCCATAATCGGTGGCGAATTGAGCGTCATCATAAACTCCTCAATCGATAACTCCGAATCGAAGTCAATTTCCTGATCAAACAACACCACCTGAATATCTTTATTAATTACAACAGTTCCGCTATCCGCAATTTCCTTTCCCATCAGGATTTTCAGAAGTGTAGATTTGCCGCTGCCGTTTTTAGCAACAATGGAGATTTTATCACCTTCGTTGACATTGAAGTTGATATTTTGAAAAAGGACTTTTACACCGAAAGATTTGGTAAGATTTTCTGCCGAAACGTAATTCATTATGATGAATAATAATTAATAAAAAATAAACGATGTGCGAAAGTACGAAATTGAAAATTCAATAGCGCATAATTTGGGCAGCTCATCATCTGAACTTTATCCTAAACTTGACGAAGGATTTCTGCTTTTTTGTTTTAATGCGAAAGAAGTGAGGTATTCTTTACAACATTTGTACAATCGCAATAAAGAAAGAGTTCCACTCAAGTCGGGTTGCGTACGATTCCTCTTCAGATATAATTGTTTATAATTATGAGTGAGTCACGTTTTTCTGAAAATTTTAACTATAAAATTGTTTCATTTAAACTTTTTTTTGAGAGAATTATAATTTAATATTTCAGAAGTTTGCCGTAAATTAAACCTATGAAAAAATTCAACTTTCTTGTTGCACTCTTTATTTGCATCATTTCTCAAGCGCAATTGATTTCCGGAACCGTTCTTTCCAAAAATGAAAATCAACCAATTCCCTATGCAAAAATCGGAATTCTGAATAGCAATTTTGGAACCCAGGCAGACGAAAATGGAAAATTTCAAATTCAATTAGATAATATTTCAAAAGATAAAGAAAAGAAATTCACGAAGCCAGATTGAAAATTTATCAAGATGTTTATCACACCATTCCCGTCGAAAGAGCTGAAGGGTTGTGTGTGGATTTGTAATAATTTATTAACAATTAATCAATCGTCATCATTTTCAACGACCATAGATTCCCATTATAAATATCCAAATCTACTTTTGAATTAATCCCATAAACAATTCCGTTTTCTGAGAATTGCCAAAACTGCCATTCATCGTCTGGAGAAGGTGTCGGAACATCGTTATAATTGGCCAGCCAAAGTGGATATTCATCAAACTCGCCTTTCAAGTAATCTTTGTAATAATGATAATAAGTGTAGATAATCGGTTTTTCGCCGTAAGTATCTTCCATTATTTTTATCCAAACTTTGAGGTCAGAAACCAATTGTTCTTTTGATTTTTTCCTCGGATTTTTTTCAATATCGAGAATGGGCGGAAGGTCGCCTGATTCTAATTTCGCCACAGAAAGAAAAGAATTGGCTTGCATCACAGGATCTTCGTCCGGACGGTAAAAATGATAAGCGCCACGGATTAAGTTATGCTGTTTTGCAGTTTCCCAAAAATGGTCAAAATTTTTATCTAACTTTCGGTTTCCCATACTTGCTCTCAGAACCACAAACTGAAGAGGGATCGTTCTGTTACCTATGCTGAGACTATCCCACTGGATATCTTCTTTTCTTTGATAATGTGATATGTCAAAACCAAAAGTTTGGTTAGAGTAAATACCGATGATTTTTTCAATTCTTTGGGTTTCGTTTTCGGTATTGCTTAGCTTTTTATGCTCAAAATGTTTTCCAAAGTAGTAAGTAAAATAATAATTGAGCTTTTGTCTGAGATAATATCCTGTTCCAAGCAAAGAGACACACAAGATGATCAATAATATCCAACGTTTTTTAAAAAACGTCTTTCTTCTTTTTTTATGAATCGCCTTTTGTCGTTCTTGCGTTATCCTGCTCATAAGTTTTGCAAAAATATTGTTTTTATTCATTGAAAAGATAGTTTAAATGTTTTTTGCAAGCTGAACATTTTGGCTCATTTTGTGATGATATTGTAAAATCTATTTTAAAATAAAAAACGATGAAAAAGAGAATATTATCATTAGCTGCAGTTCTATTGGTTACAGTGGCAATCGGTGCACAGACTGTAAAACAAGAAGTAAAAAAAGATACCAAAACTGTAGGTAAAACTATTAAAAAAGGTGCGAAAGCAACAGGAGAAGGCATCAAGGATGGCGCAGAATGGGTGGGCGATAAAACAAAAAAAGGAGCAAAGGCAACTGCAAATGGTGTAAAAGACGGCGCAAAATGGACTGGTAAAAAAGTTAAAAAAGGTGCAAAATGGACCGGTAAGCAAGCCGAAAAAGGCGCAGATGCTGTTAGTGATACTTACAAAGACGTTAAAGCAAATCTTAAAAAGAAAAATTAAATCCTTCATTATTAAACAACTTCAGAATTCGGAGTTGTTTTTTTGTAACAAAAAATAATTAATACTTACTAACTTAAAAGTATTAACATAAATTAGCTATATTGCTGAAAAATTGAAAATAAAATGAAAAAAATTATTATGTCATTTGCACTTTCTTTATTTTTTGCTGCAAATATGATGGCACAAAATGTTCCGACTGCAAAACAAATCATTGATAACTACATTACAGCCCTAGGCGGAAAGCAAAAACTGGAATCCGTCAAAACGCTTTCCATGAAAAATACAATCAGTGTGATGGGAATGGATATGGAAGGGAAGACAGTTAAAAAGGATAATAAGTTCAAATCTACCCAAACCATGATGGGACAGGAAATGGTGCAGATGTTTGATGGTGAAAAAGGCTATGCTAACCAAATGGGTCAGAAGATTGATTTCCCTGTAGATCAGGTTGCAAAACTAAAAGTATCCAAAATTATTGATGCGCTTGGAATGGATCCTGCAAAAATCAAAACTGTAGAGAAGAAACAAGTGGATGGAGCAGATTATTATGTTCTTTCTTCCGATGATTCCAAATCTTATTTTGATGTTAAAACTGGATTGCTTTCCAAAACTGAGAACGATAAAGGAAATATGAGCATCACTAAATATACGGATGTCGATGGGATTAAATTTGTGGAAGAGATGAC
>DLND01000123.1:4951-14070 GCA_002476905.1 Flavobacteriales bacterium UBA7519 | reverse complement strand
AAGAGATGACACTCAATGCTGTAGGACAGGAGATAAAAATTAAAAATTCTGATATCAAAATCAATCAGCCGGTTTCTGACGATGAATTTAAATAAATTGCCAAAATCCTTTGAAATTAAAAAGAACCCGTTTTTCGGGTTCTTTTTTTATGAGTTAAATTCTCGTTCCCATTCTTGGGCAGCTTCTGTAAGTGTTTCATAAAACTCAGGACCATATTTTCTAATCAGCGGTTCTTTCAGAAACTGATAGATTCTGACTTGCAGTTCGGAGCCTAGCGTACAAGCGTCTTTACAAATATTCCATTCGTGATAGTTAAGTGCTGTGAATGTTTTATACTCATTCACCCGAATAGGATAGAGATGGCATGAAATAGGCTTTTTCCAGTCTACAGCACCATCTTCATAGGCTTTCTCTATTCCGCACTTTGTAGTTCCTTTCTCATCAAAAATCACATAAGCGCACTCACTGCCGTTTACAAGGGTTGTTACATAGCCACCATCATAATCATCAATAACCCATGTTCCCTGTTCCTCGATCGCTTTTACACCTTCAGGTCTTAAATAAGGCTTAACTTTTGGAAAAATATCATCGAGGATAGCTAGTTCTTCCTTTTCTAATGGTGCGCCCGTGTCGCCATCTACACAACAGGCACCTTTGCACTTGGTAAGGTTACATACAAAGCTTTCGGCAAATATATCTTCTGAAATCAGTTTATCATCTATTTGAATCATTCTTCATTAAAGGTTTTAAAATTTATGCAAAAGTAATTATTTTAAATGTTGCTAACGTAAATACAATGATCCAAAGTCCGGCTTCCTGCATCCAGTATTTTGGAAGAAAGCGCAGCATTCGACTTAGGATAATACTGGCTGGTAGCGCTAGCAGCAGTAGGTATTCATAGTTTGTTCCCATATAAAATATGATGGTGATGAGCTGGGCCAGTGAAAATACTAAGACAAAGGTGTATTTGTACCTGCTGATGGGGCTTTTTTCATTATAATGTTTAAAATGGTCAGAAATAGAAAAAATCAACATCAGTAATATTGGGATCAGAATATATAGTGGATAATAAGAATCCATCATCTTAAAGTCCCCATTGAATGGTAGATAGCTAGCGTCCCAAGTTGTATAGTGAATAAGATACATTAATCCTCCATAACTGAGGACAATAATTGCTGCGCCGAAAATCAGTCTGAAAATATTAAGGCCAATTCTTCCAGAAGTTCCTATAATATGAAATATCACAAAAACGCCCAAAGGCCAGCTGGGAGGGAAAACAAGATAATTAAAAGCCAAAATGGATCCTACGAGTAAAAAAGAACTTTTCCGAAGATAGTCGTCCTGGCTGGTTAAAATAAGCAAAATAATTGCACTTGTAAAGAATGTGAAAGCCAATCCAAGATCTATATCGCCTGGGTAAAAACAGATCACGAAAGAAGTATATAAAAATAAAGGAAGATGCGAAAACTGATTGAGTGCAATGTTGTTAAATAAAAAATATCCCAAACTGATTCCAACAAAGGTGATTCCCGTTGATATATAGTCTATGTTTTTGAAATCTAACAGATTAAGCGATATAAAAATGAGAAAAAGAACACCAATATAGACTGGAATAGAAAAAATATTGCTTTCTTTAGAAAGTAATCGAAACATTTTTTATAAATTTGTGCAAAGTTAATTTAAAAAAAGAAAAAAGATGACATCTTTCTGGTTAGCATTAAGCGCAGCTTTCAAATGGTCTTTCGGTTTTTTTACCCTTACAGGCTATGTTCTGAATTGGATTTTGTTTCTTGTAGCATCGGGCTTTTTCTGCTATTGGTGCTATATTCTTGTTTCTACATTAGGAGGACAAAAAGACAAGCAATATTATTCTCCTACAGAAGGAAAACATCCTTATTATGATCCAAAGATCTATAAAAACGAAGGTTAAATAAATTGATTATATTTATAAAAAACCCGTCTTGTTTAATTAACGAGACGGGTTCTTTTTGTTCAGTAGGAAAGAAACAATCAATCATTGTGACACGGTACTACTAGAACTGGTATTTTAGATTTTCTGGTAATTTCTTTCGTCAGGCTGCCAATAAGAACATCATACACACCACTTCTGCCGTGTGATCCTACGACAATGTAATCTGCTTTGTTCTCCTCGGCATGTTCCAAAATAGTATCTCCGGCAACTCCTTGCTTCAAAATGTGCGTGCAATTTATACCTTGCGATATGACTCTTTGTTCTAGTTTGTTAAGTTCTTTCAGTTCGAATTTGATTTCATTCTCCTCGACTTCTGGAAAGTACTGAAAACCCATATCGCCAATCACGAATCCAATATCAGAAGAAGCAACGTGAATAAGGGAAATATCTGCGTTAATGTCTTTCGCAAAACCGACAGCAAAATCTACCAAATGATCTGTACTATCAGAAAAATCTACAGGTAAAATAATTTTTTTCATAATTAAAGTTATATAAAAGTGAGTGCAAATACTTAGCCAGAGCTAATGCATTACTGGATTTTTAAACCGAACATTTTTTGATTCTCCAGATAAGCTTCCAGAAAATCATTTTCCGATACTTTTCCTACACCTTGAGGTGTTCCTGTAAAAATCAGGTCGCCAACACGCAGTGTAAAGTATTGAGAAGCAAATGAAATAATATCATCGAAGTTGAAAATCAGATCTTTTGTATTGCCATTTTGCACCACTTGCTGATTTTTTGCCAATGAAAAATTAAGGTTTTGAAGATCATAATTTTCCTTTGATACAA
This sequence comes from Flavobacteriales bacterium UBA7519, assembly GCA_002476905.1. Classification (GTDB taxonomy): domain Bacteria; phylum Bacteroidota; class Bacteroidia; order Flavobacteriales; family Weeksellaceae; genus Epilithonimonas. Next base: position 11,309 of record DLND01000123.1, on the reverse strand, counting down.
AGTCTGATAAAACTGCCGAACCATCAAAACCTTTTGCCAATTCCCAAGGTAATCCTTTATTTTTCAGTTTTGACTGTAGATCCCGAGCCGTAAAATCGATGCCAAGACCGATCTCTTCATAATGTTTGGATGCTGCTTCCTTCCGGATGTATTTTCCGCCTTTCGAAATTTTCAGGACTACTTCCAATTCATAATGGACATCATCAGAAAACTCAGGAATGTAAAAATCTGAACCTTTTTTCAGGACGGCTGTATCCGGCTTCATAAAAATAACCGGATCTTCCGGAACTTCGTTTCCCAATTCTTTGGCGTGTTCGCTATAATTTCTGCCGATACAGATGATTTTCATAATAATGAATAATGATTTTGTTTAAAATTATTTCTTAAAGATAAAATAAACAGCCAGAATCAGGAAAATAAATCCTATGAGATGATTCATACGGAAACTTTCTTCTTTAAAAAATACGATGGTAAATATGGTAAAGACGCTAAGTGTAATGACTTCCTGCATCACCTTCAGCTGCCAAAGATTAAAAGGACCTCCATTTTCCTTAAATCCAATTCTGTTGGCCGGAACCTGAAAACAATATTCAAAAAAAGCGATGCCCCAACTTATTAAAATGATGGATACTAATCCGAGATTATGAAACCAGTCCATTTGTTTGAATTTCAAATGACCATACCAGGCCAATGTCATGAATATGTTTGAAATGACAAGTAGAATGATAGTGAGTAGTATCTTGTTCATCGATTTAAAATCTAGATTTTAGCTGAATTTTTGTGAAAATTTTCTTGGTATAAAGCGGAAAATCAGCGCTCTGAAGCCAGCCATAATAGCCAAGATCTTTCTGAAAAACATCTTTAACCTTCTGACCTTTGTACTTTCCAAACGCAAATATCTCCTGATTCTTTTCATCAAAATGAATCATTCCGGCCAGATCTGCGAATCTGTTCTGCGAAGAGAAATCACTTAGCTCGGCAATTTCGTTTGGTACATCGTCATATTTTCCGACCTGTGCATCCAACACTTCAAAAGTGGCCATCACATCAGCTTCTGCAGAATGGGCATTTTCTAAAGTCTTCCCGCAATAGAACTGGTAAGCTGCTCCCAAATTCCTTGGCTCTTTTTTGAAAAAAATAGTTTGTGCATCCACAAAGCGATGCTTGCTAAGGTCAAAATCTAGATCAGACCGCAACATTTCTTCTGCGAGGACAGGAATATCAAACCTGTTGGAATTGAAGCCGCCTAAATCTGCATCTTTGATCATCTCCATTACTTTCGGCGCGATTTCTCGGAAGGTGGGCGAGTCTGCAACATCCTCATCATAAATACCATGAATCGCGGAAGATTCTTTCGGGATTGGCATTTCCGGATTGACTTTCCAGGTTTTACTTTCTCTTGATCCGTCTGGATTGACTTTCAGAATACAGATTTCGACAATTCTGTCCTTACCGATATTGGTTCCCGTGGTTTCTAGATCGAAAATACAAAGCGGTTTATATAATTTTAAATTCATTTTTTATGGTTGTGATTTTGAATGACTAATTAAATCATTAATAATTTATCATTCATTATTTATAATTATTTAAGTTGTTTTTGAAATATCAGTGAAATCAAAATGTAATAAATAATGACTAATGGAATGCCGATTGTTTTGAAAATTAGCAAAATCAAAATTCCACCAATTAATAAAGCCAGTTTTGGATAGTTGTCTCTCAGTTGTTTTGATTTGAATTTCATTGCAATCATTTTTATCGGAGAAATTAATAGCCAGGAACTTAGTAGAGTTATGGAAATTAAAATCAAATCACTGTACTCAAAAATCAGTCTTAGAATTTTGGACGATTCTGAGCTTTTCTCGCCAAAAACAAAAAAAGTATAGTAAAGCCCAAAAATTAAAATGGTATTACTTGGCGTATTCAAACCTTTGAAATAATATTTTTGATCATCATCCAAATTGAAAATCGCTAATCGCAAACAAGAGAAAAGTGTAATCAAAAATCCAAAATATTTGATATCAAAAGGTAATTCGATTCCTAAAAATTGATTGCCAAAAGGTTCTAGCATTTTCATCATCACCACGCCTGGCAAAAAGCCAAAGCTCACCATATCTGCCAATGAATCCAATTGTCCGCCAAGATTACTGCTGGAGTTCATCGCTCTTGCAATAAAACCGTCGAAAAAATCCAGAACAAGCGAAATGATAATACAAAATGCTGTCGTCCGATAATCGCCATTTATTAAGTGTATGATCCCAACGCAGCCGGAAAAAAGATTGCCGAGTGTCAGAATATTTGCAAGATTATTTTTGAAGAAAGTTGTCATTCTTGTGAGTCAGAAAGTGTCAAATTTAGTTTTCTTAATTGGAATATCACACCAAAAACTGAAAAAAATGCAGTAATAACTGTGAAAAGCAATGATGCGGAAACCGAAATCTGCGGATAAAAATGAAAATATTTTGAGGCCTGCAAAAACAATATTTCGCGGACTCCGATCCCGGAAAAAGAAATGAGGCTGAGAACAGAGCTGCAAAGAAAAACAATGCCGTAAATCAGGAAATCGGATTGTAATCCCAGGCTTTTCAGCAGCAAAACAAAACAGATAACCTGCAAACACTGAATAATCAACGAAATAAAAAATGTCCTGAAGAAAACTCCCCGGAAGTCTGAAAATAATTTTTTCGTAGCAAAAAAAGTGATGAAGATCCCTGCAAGAATTAAGATTAAAATCAAGGGCGAAAATTTGATCCCAAACAGCGGAATTAACAAAGTCAGCGCTAATACACAGATTGCCAAAAGCCCGCTAAGCCGGTCGTTGAAAATGGTAGAAGTCAGCTTTTTTACATTCCAACCGAATTTTTTGTTAAGAAGATAGATCTTATAAGCATCGCCGCCGATGCCGCCTGGAATGAAAAAATTGTAGAACATTCCCAGAAAATACAGCTCAAGATTGCTCCAAAAACTCAACTTAAAATTACAAATATGAAGATAGAGCTCTAACCTTTTGACCGAAATAATTTGAGAAGCAAGGAAGAAAATTGCTGCAGAAAAAAGATACAGGACATTCACATTTTTCCATAATCCGGCGACCTCTCGAAACGGTATTTTTCTGAAAACCAGAACCAGAAGAGCAATGCTTATCAATATCTTCGCGATATTGATTGTGATTTTTCTAAGCCTTTGTTTTTCCAAAATCTGTAATGTTTCTGATGTTGAAAGGCCGTTTGTCCTGGGATTCGTAATAAGTTTTCATCAGCATATCGATAATAATTCCCGTTGTGAAAAACTGGATCCCGATGAAAATCAAAAGAACGCCCAGAATCAAAAGCGGCCGGCCGCCGATATCATAGCCTAATATTTTGACGATCAGCAGATAGATATTGATCAAAACACCGATAGAGAAAGTTATCAGTCCAATGTTCCCGAAAAGATAGATCGGTTTGGAAAGGTATTTCTGATTGAACAGAACCAGCAGCAGGTCATTGATCACTTTGAAGGTCCGGTTCATCCCATATTTTGAAACCCCAAACTGCCTTGCGTGATGCTTTACCGGCATTTCTGCGATCTTTGCACCGTTCAGATGCGCCATCAGACTGATGAAGCGATGGTTTTCGCCATAGAGATTAAGTTCTTTTGCGGTATCTTTTGTGAAGACTTTCAGTGCGCAGCCCTGGTCGGAGATGTTAAGCTTCGTGGTTTTTTTGATGATGAAATTGGCAATTTTGGAAGGAATCGTCCGTATGCTGGAGTCTTTTCTTTTCTGCCTTTTGCCAACAACAAGGTCATAATTTCCGTTTTCCAAAAGCTCTACCATTGCCGGGATGTCAGTTGGGTCATTCTGCAGATCGCCATCCAGCGTTATCACATAATCGCCGGAAGCATAATCGAAACCGGCCATCATTGCAGAGCTTTGCCCATAATTTTTTTTCAGCTCAATCAAAACAACATTCGGATCATTTTTTTCTTTGATTTCTTTCACTGTTCCGTCAGAAGAAGCATCATCGATCAGAATCAGCTCGTATCGGAAACCGGTCATCGCATTCCGGATTTTGTCGATCAGAAGTCCTGCGTTTCCTTCTTCGTTAAACATCGGGATTACCAAAGAATAAAATTTATTTTGATCCATAGGATTGTTTTGAATTGTTATATTTGCATTGCAAACTTTTGCAAAAATACTAAAAACTCCGCTTTTCCAATGTCCCAGAATCAATTGCTTACGACACGCCAGATTTTATTTTTATATGCCGGATTTCTTGCGGTTTATATTTCGGGATTGTTTGTTCCTTTGATGGAAAACGATTCTGCCCAGCACGCCACAATGGCGATGAGAATGGCGCTCAACAATGATTTTCTCAATATTTATAAATGGCAGGAGCCTTATCTCGACAAGCCTCACATGCATTTTTGGCTGGCTGCAATGTCTATGAAATTATTTGGGATCAATCATGTGGCATACAGGATCCCGGCGCTGCTATGCATTTTTCTCGGTGCTTTTTCTACCAAAAAATTAACGGATCTGCTTTACGAAAATCAAAATTTCGGATATCTGTCTTCATTGATTTTCCTGTCTGCGCAAACCATTATTCTGTCAGCTCATGATGTCAGGACGGATGCGGTTCTTACAGGATTTATTATCTTTTCGGTCTGGCAGCTTGTGAGATTTATCAAAAAGCAAAGCTTAGTTAGCATTGTTTTGGGCGGCTTGGGTGCTGCTTTTGCATTTTCCTCGAAAGGACAAATGGCGATCGTTATTATAGGGTTCTGTATTTTTTCTTATTTGCTTTATTCCAGGGAATGGAAAAGCTTTTTTACCTGGAAATTATTTTTGGGCCTGTTATCTTTTATTATAGGAATTGCTCCGGTTTTATTTGCATATTACCATCAGTTTGGAGAAGAAGGCTTGAGGTTCATTTTGTTCAATCAAAGCTTCAATCGTCTTACAGCAAGCGGTTTTGAAGAGACAAGCCCGGATTATTTATTCTTTTTTCATACATTGCTTTGGGTTTTTCTGCCGTTTTCGCTGGCTTTTTATGTTGGTGTTTTTGACCGTTCTTATTTTTTTATTAAAAATAAATTCAGAAAGACAGAAGGCAACGAATTTCTGACATTAGGCGGATTTTGGCTGGTAATGCTTTTATTTTCTGCTTCCAAATTCAAGCTTCCGCATTATCTTAACGGATTGATCGCGGTTCTGTCCATTTTCACAGCCGCTTATTTATTCAAAATTTTCCGGGAAAATCAGAAAATGAAAATCAAGGTTTTATGGATTATTCAATTGGTCGTGATTGCCGGAAGTATGATCGTTGTCGGGTTATTGAGCTATTATTTTACGGGGATCAATAATGTTTGGATGTTTGGCTTATGCGGGATTTTGTTTCTGTTTCTGATCTATCAGGTTCTCAGAAAAGAAAATATTTTTCGCAAGTATGTTGTTGCTTCTTTATTATTGATGATAAGCGTGAATATTTTTCTTAACACACAGTTCTATCCGGTTCTTATTAATAATTACGAATCCGGGATTTGTTTGGCAGATTATGTAAGAAAAAATAAAATTGATGAAGAAAAGATAGTAATGTTGCCGGGAGCAGATGCCTGGTCTTTTGATTTCTATCTTCAGAAGAATATTCCCAGGGTTTCGCCGGATGATCTGAAAAAAGATGATTATGTGGTCGTCCATGAGAGTTTTATGAATCAGCTCAGCAGGCAGTATCGGGTTGTTGTTGCCTGGGATTATTATCCGGTCACAAGATTATCGCTTAAATTCCTGAATCCCAAAACAAGAAACGCTCAGCTCGAAACGTATTATCTGATACAAATTTTGTGATGTTTAATTTTGAAAATGTCAGGAAATGATGATTATTTATGCTTCGGATAATAAAAATGTTTGTTTATTTAAAATTAATTTATATTTTTATCAATGTTAATTTAACGTTAACAGCGATTTCTTATCAAAAACAAAACAACTTAAAATAAAAGACAATGAACAAAGTATTATTAGCATTTGCCTTATCATTCATCGGTGTTCTTTCGTTTGCACAGATCGAAGGAAAATGGAAAACAATTGATGACGAAAGCGGCAAAGCAAAATCCATCGTAGAGATTTGGAAAAAAGCGGATGGTAAATATTATGGGAAAATCTCACAACTTTTGATAAAGCCAGAACACGCAAACTGTATTGAATGTAAAGATGACAGAAAAAATAAGCCATTAGTAGGCATGGAAGTCATCCGCGGACTGAAAAAAGATGGGGCTGAGTTTACAGGAGGTTCAATTACAGATCCTAAGAACGGAAAATCTTATAAATGTACCATTACCAGAGACGGAGATAAACTGAATGTAAGAGGTTATATGGGGATTG
>DLND01000123.1:4637-4880 GCA_002476905.1 Flavobacteriales bacterium UBA7519 | reverse complement strand
AAGAGGTTATATGGGGATTTCTATTATCGGTAGAACCCAGACTTGGCAAAAAGTTGATTAATCTAATTTAATGATAAATTACAGGCTTCCATTCGGAAGCCTTTTTTGTTATGCGAATAATAAAAAAATTAATACTTTTGTACTTCAATTTTAAAAGAACAGTTGCAAAATGAAAGAATATACATTTCGTGAAGTGATCGCTCAGGCTATGAGTGAGGAAATGCGTAAAGACGAATCCATATT
>DLND01000123.1:3531-4474 GCA_002476905.1 Flavobacteriales bacterium UBA7519 | reverse complement strand
CTTCCAAGGGAATGCTGGACGAATTCGGTCCGAAAAGAATCATAGACGCACCAATTGCCGAACTTGGATTTACAGGTATCGCTGTGGGTGCTGCAATGAATGGTAACCGTCCGATAGTAGAGTTTATGACATTCAACTTCGCGATGGTGGCTATTGATCAGATTATTAATAATGCTGCAAAAATCTATCAAATGAGTGGGGGTCAGTGGAACTGTCCTGCAGTTTTCCGTGGGCCAACAGCTTCTGCCGGTCAGTTGGGAGCAACACACTCTCAGGCTTTCGAAAGCTGGTATGCCAACTGTCCGGGGCTGAAAGTAGTGGTACCTTCCAATCCATACGATGCAAAAGGACTATTGAAAACAGCAATCCAGGATAATGATCCAGTAATCTTTATGGAATCTGAGCAGATGTATGGCGACAAAATGGAAATCCCAGAAGAAGAATATTACATCCCAATCGGAAAGGCCGATATCAAGAAGGAAGGTAAAGATGTCACTTTGGTTTCTTTCGGCAAGATTATGAAACTTGCACTTCAGGCAGCGGCAGATCTTGAAAAAGAAGGAATCTCTGTAGAAGTAATCGACTTGAGAACCGTTCGCCCATTGGATTATGATACAGTGCTTGAATCTGTTAAGAAAACCAACAGACTGGTAATTCTGGAAGAAGCTTGGCCATTTGCTTCTGTAGCATCAGAGATCACTTATATGGTGCAGCAGAAAGCATTCGATTATCTGGATGCGCCAATCAAAAGAATCACTACGCCAGACGCACCTGCGCCTTATTCAGCGGCATTATTTGAAGAGTGGTTCCCGAAGTTGGAAAAAGTAAAAGAAGAAATCAAAAATGCAATGTATATCAAAGCATAAAACTAAAAACTCCTGAATTCGTTCGGGAGTTTTTTATTAGAAATTTTTTGAAGCTTAATCCCGCTATCCACTATATC
>DLND01000123.1:555-3443 GCA_002476905.1 Flavobacteriales bacterium UBA7519 | reverse complement strand
TCCCGCTATCCACTATATCTTTTTCTTTTTTAGCAAAAAAAGAAAAAGGATGCCGTTTCTATCGGGGCTAGGGATTTGTCAACCCAACAACATTTGCATAATAATAGAATAGGCCTCCCTTTCACTTATAGCAGCTTCTACATTCTGAACCTGACAATGTTAAAGAATTGCGGTTAGTATTCGAGCTATCGCCCTAAGCTTGTTGATGGGTGTGTGTTATACCAACTTTTACTAATCGAAGGTTATCAAATATTAATCAAAAGGATAAGTCGATAATAGAATTTGTCATACGTCAGAAGTTTCAATAAAATATCGTTAATTTAATAATCCCTTTGCTGAGTGCAAGCGCCTTTGCGAACTTTTATATTTTCAATAATGTCAAAAAAATCTTTGCGGACTTTGCGTTAAGATTTCTGTACAAAGCAAATTGTAAATTATTTTTAAAATAAAGCCACCAAAATTTGTTAGTTAATAATTTATTCCTATTTTTGCAGTTCAAAATGAGATGTAAAATATGTTAATAATTCCAGTAAAAGACGGAGAGTCTATCGACAGAGCTTTAAAAAAGTACAAAAGAAAATTTGACAAAACAAGAGTTGTAAAAGAGCTTAGAGCTAGACAACAATTCATCAAGCCTTCTGTAACTTTGAGACAAGCGAAACTAAAAGCAGCTCACAAACAAAGAAACTTGAGCAAAGAAGAACAAGCTTAAGGTTCTTTTTAGCAAAACATAATAAAAATCACTTCCGAATTTCTATATTTGGAAGTGATTTTGCATTTATATATATATGATAGAACGTTTCCTGGATTATATAGAAGTAGAAAAAAGATATTCTCCTCATACCGTTACCAACTACAAAAAAGATTTATCTGATTTTTCAAATTTCGTTTTGAAAACAGAATCATCAGAAGATGTTGTTCACGTTCACAAAAAAGTGATTAAAAATTTTATTGCGGAGCTCAGTCAATCTGGTATAAGCAAAAGAAGTATCAATAGAAAGCTCTCATCATTACGTAGTTTTTATATGTTTATGCTCAGATTGGGCGAGATCGAAGTATCACCAATGGAAACCATTGATTCATTAAAATTCTATGCAGAGAAACGCATTCCTTTTTCCGAAGACGAAATGGAATCTATTAAAACCAAAGTAGAAGATAAAGGGCAAATAACACTTCTCGAAAAACTTATCATCGAAACGCTTTACCAGACCGGCATCCGTAAATCGGAGCTTTGTAATCTTCTGTACTCGAATGTGGACTTTTCCAAAAAAGAAATTTTGGTCATAGGTAAAGGAAATAAAGCAAGAGTTATCCCAATATCTGATAATTTGATGACAGAGATGAGAGTATATCTGGATATTAGAATGCCAGACACAGAAAATCAGAAATATTTTTTCGTTAACAAAAAAGGTAAAAAACTGGGCGAAAAGTTTGTTTATTTAGTAGTTAATAAGTACTTTAGTATAGTGACTTCTAAGCAGAAAAGAAGTCCACATATTCTCAGACATACTTTTGCGACGCATGTCTTGAATGGTGGGGCAGAGATCTCCAAGGTTCAGAAAATAATGGGGCATTCTAGCCTTGCAAGTACGCAGGTTTATACGAATGCAAATATAGAAGAACTGAAGAAAGCTTATAATAACGCTCATCCTAGAATGAAAAAACCAGACAAGGAATAATAGTATATGGAATAATTTCTATAATTTTTAATTGTTAAACCATTTAAATTACGCATTATGAAAATCACAATTCAGACTGTAGGTGTTACACCTCACGAACCGTTGAAAGACAGAATTGAAAAAAAATTGAGCAAACTAGAAACATTTTATGATAAAATAGTTGAGGTTGCAGTGTATCTTAAAGTAGAAAACACTTCCGATAAAAACAATAAAACCATAGAGCTCGTAGTAAAGATTCCAGGGAATGATATAGTCGTTAAGAAGACTGGTGCCAGTTTTGAGGAAAGTTTGGATGAAAGTGTCGATACGGCTAAGAAACTGTTAATCAAGAAAAAAGAGTTGGCATAGAAAAATAATTGAAATTTTTTTATAAAAATATTTGTAGATTTCAAAAAAGTGTCTCATATTTGCACTCGCAAAACGGAAGTAACCGCAGCGCAGAAAGAAAGTTCTTTTGAAATCTATTTGCCTCCATAGCTCAGTTGGCCAGAGCACGTGATTTGTAATCTCGGGGTCGTGGGTTCGAATCCCTCTGGAGGCTCTATTATAAAAAGTATCGGGGAGATACCAGAGCGGTCAAATGGGGCTGACTGTAACTCAGCTGCTTCGGCTACGTAGGTTCGAATCCTGCTCTCCCCACTTTTTTTAATAAGAAATATTTGCAGGTTCAAAAAGTATTTTTAAATTTGCAAACTCGTTTACCAACCTTTTTGGAAACAAAATGCGGAAGTAGCTCAGTTGGTAGAGCGTCAGCCTTCCAAGCTGAATGTCGCGGGTTCGACCCCCGTCTTCCGCTCAAAAAAAAATCACAAACCTTACGGAATGTGATTTTTTTTTACGCCGACTTAGCTCAGCGGTAGAGTGCTTCCTTGGTAAGGAAGAGGTCACGGGTTCAAGTCCCGTAGTTGGCTCAGAGGATTCTTTTTTTTTAGGATTTTTTTGGAATGGGTTTTATGTTTTTTTAATGTAAATTTGCGTTCCGACTGAGGAGTGTAGCTGATGGATTATTTTAAGTTATTTTAAATTGAAAATCATATTATTATTTTTTATTCAAAATAATTTTTGATATTCAAAAATTCATTATATTTGCAGACCGAAAAAAACAATAGTTAATAAATAAATATTAAAATCATGGCAAAGGAAACGTTTAATCGTAACAAACCACACTTGAACATTGGTACTATTGGTCACGTTGACCATGGTAAAACA
>DLND01000123.1:0-324 GCA_002476905.1 Flavobacteriales bacterium UBA7519 | reverse complement strand
GACCATGGTAAAACAACACTTACTGCAGCTATTTCTGCTGTATTGGCTAGCAAAGGTCTTGCTGAGAAAAAAGATTTCTCTGCTATTGACTCTGCTCCTGAAGAAAAAGAAAGAGGTATTACTATCAATACTGCTCACATCGAGTACGAAACAGAAAAAAGACACTATGCTCACGTTGACTGTCCAGGTCACGCGGATTATGTAAAGAACATGGTAACGGGTGCTGCTCAGATGGACGGTGCTATCCTTGTATGTGCTGCTACAGATGGTCCAATGCCACAAACTAGAGAACATATCCTACTTTGCCGTCAGGTAAACGTACCT
>DLND01000140.1 GCA_002476905.1 Flavobacteriales bacterium UBA7519 | reverse complement strand
CATCAAAGTACCGGAATTGGCTCAATTCTATTCGGAAATCACGGACTACCGTACTGCAAAGGATATAGGCATTGACCGACCTGAAAAAAACGAAATCCTGTATAACATTCCGCCTACGCCAGACCAAGAGGAGTTTATTCAAAACCTAATGGAGTTTGCCAAAACAGGCAAAGGGGAATTACTCGGCAGAGCACCGCTATCAAAATCAGAGGAAAAAGCAAAGATGCTCATCGCTACGGACTATGCCCGTAAGATGTCTTTGGATATGCGAATGGTAAGCGGTATCTACGAAGACCACCCTGATAACAAAGCCTCTCACTGTGCCAATAATATTGCGAAATATTACAACAAATTCAACGCACAGAAAGGAACGCAATTCGTTTTCTCGGATTTAGGCACTTACAAACCGAATGAATGGAATGTGTACTCCGAAATCAAACGTAAGCTCGTGGAAGACCACAATATCCCTGCGAATGAAATCCGGTTTATTCAGGAAGCGAAAAATGATAAGCAACGTAAGGAACTTATCAACGGAATGAACGAGGGCAAAATCCGTGTACTGTTCGGTTCTACAAGTATGCTCGGAACTGGCGTAAACGCACAGAAAAGAGCTGTTGCCGTTCATCATTTAGATACACCGTGGCGACCGTCTGATCTTGCCCAAAGGGACGGGCGGGCAATCAGAAAAGGCAATGAGATTGCCAAATTCTTTGCCGATAATAAAGTGGCTGTGATTATCTATGCAGTTGAAAAATCGTTGGACAGTTACAAATTCAACCTGCTGTATAATAAGCAGCTTTTCATCGACCAGTTAAAGACTAACAACCTGACCAAAAGAACGATTGACGAGGGAAGTATGGACGAAAAATCGGGAATGAACTTTTCGGAATATGTGGCAATCCTGTCAGGAAATACAGACCTGTTGGATAAAGCCAAACTGGAAAAACAGATTGCCGGACTGGAAAGCGAAAAGCAGGCGTTCAACCGCTCTAAATCCAGTGCCAAATTTAAGGTACAGGATTATATGGAAATGTTGCAAAGCACTCAATCCCGTTTGAACCGGATGAGTACCGACTGGGAAAACTTACAGCAACGCCTGCAAAAGCGTTCGGACGGTACAATCGAAAACCCTGTGCTGTTAGATGGCTTGCCGCCCAATGCAAATCCGAAACAAATAGGCGCAAAACTGAACGAGATTGCGAACAAAGCCTGCACGGCAGGCGACTATCGTGAAATAGGCAACCTCTACGGGTTTCAATTATTGGTTAAAACAGAACTTCCAAAGGATAATTCAACACTCGAAAGGGTCAATAGATTTTTTATAACTGGCGAGGGCAATATCAAGTACACCTACAATAACGGTCTGATGGCAAAAGACCCCGAAACCGCCGCAATGAATTTTTTAAGGGCTTTGGAAAAACTGCCGGGCTTTGTGAAGCAGGAGCAGGAGAAAATCGCTGAAATACAAAAAGACCTGCCGATACTTCAGGAAGTGGTTAACGGTACTTGGGCTAAAGAAAGTCGATTGAGTGAGCTTAAAACGGAACTGGCTGCCGTAGAAAGAAAGATACAGCTATCTATTACGCCGGAAACCAAACAAGATGCTTCGGAGCAGGCAGAAAAGCAGAATGAAGCCCCAAAGGTGCAGGAAAGCATTATACGGACAAAAGGCGTTCATTCACCTCGTGGCGTATTATAATAGTCGTTACTTTTCGTCCTTTTCGTCCATTTTTTTTATTAGGGCTACACACAGGCTGTCAAGGAATTTGGTTCGGTTTATCTTACGGGCTTTCAGTTCCATAAACGTGTGGTAAAAATCGCCTAACTCAATATTAAAGGCTTCTTCAAAAGTTTTAGCTATCAATTTTATGTCTGTATTCCCATTGTTAAATACACCGTGGGAGTACAGTGCATATATGAGTTACGTCAGTGACGTTTTACTTGCCGTCCATTTCAATGAATTGTCCGAACCCCTTTTCACATTGATGTTATTGAGCCTGTCTTCCAAATAAACTTGTATCAGGTCATTGGCACTAATCTTGGCAACCTTATAATCGTGTGAAGTAGAAAAACGATGGTCTGCTTCAAAATAAAATGTGTCTAACCACAGCCTTATATCGTGCTTGCCACGCACAAAGAATTTTTCGTCCACGAAAGAATTATTGCTGCGGTAATACTTGTAAAAATCAAGGTTGTTTTCAAAGAACCTTTTTAGCTTTTTCAGTTCTTTGGTAAAATATTTCTTGGTACGCTTGTTCCCCTAGGGTCTTCTTGTTTCGATTTTATAGATGGCATTGTAGTAGATGAGCTTTGAAACAATAACAGGTTTCTGATACTTGAAAAAATGGATTTCTTCTTCCATATTCTTAAAGTCATTTTTCAGTACAAAGTCCTTTAAGTCGGCAAGGCTTTGTATGATATGGTGTATAACGGCTTCAATTCTTTTTATGGGGCAGTCGGTTTCAATCTCCAGTTCCTGGATTGCAGTTTCCAATTTAAGATATGTTTCATTGTAAAATTTATCCATTCGCTTCATTTTGATGTAATATATTATTGGTTAATAAAGAAAAGCTAACACTGTTCGTATTAGCTTATGATGCAATTACTGCTTAAAAAAATTCAACCTCTACCGTATTGATGATGGAACGATAGATAGATTTTTGTTGCATACTTTAAAGGGTTGTAGTATGATGCAGGTTAGTCTTTGCGAATTACACCTGCATCACCTCCTTTTTTTTACCGATATTTTTTTACGGTTATGCAGTTTACAACCCTTAGTTATTTAATTTTAATAAGTCAATGCCAGCCCCACACCAAAGCCCATATCGCTATCATAGTGGGTACGTATCCCTATATTCTTATTAATGATATACCTAAGTTCTCCCATATACTCTAAGTCGGTATTCACCATAAAACCACCTCTTAGTCTTTTTGAAATTGGTATATCTTCACGCATTAACTGCAATCTCACAATTCCATCATGATATACTTCTGCCTGAAAATTGACCAGCATCGGCAGCGTATAGATAAATCCTAAGCTAAACTGTCTGCGGGTGTCTTTCTCATTTCTTTGCCCAAACAAATTCTTTTCGTGCTCATCAATACCGAGTCTGCGGTAACGCCAGTCAAAACCTATGAATGGCATAAACCATTGCATTCTGCCCAAATACCTACCTAAATGTGTTTCTACCTCGTAGCCGTGCATATCATTGTAACCTAAACGCCATTCTGTTCCTAATTGGTAGCGTGCATTCATTAGCATAGCTTCTCCATCATTACCATTGGTTGCAAAATCGTTTTGTGCCATAAAATGAGGCATATTACTTTCTCTTTGCAATTCTTTATAGGCTTTTGCCTTATCGGGTAGATAGGGGTTATTGTAGTCTCCAACTTCAAAGACCCTGTTCATTCCCGCCATCATGTGATATAATATATGGCAATGAAAGAACCAATCACCTTCCTCATTTGCTAAAAACTCAATGGTATCTGTTTCCATAGGCATGATATCCAACACATTTTTAAGCGGCGATTTTTCGCCTTTTCCGTTTATCACCCTGAAATCAAATCCGTGAAGATGCATTGGATGCCGCATCATTGAATTATTATAAATGGTAATCCGTAGAATTTCTCCTTTTTTTACAGGTATTTTGTCAGTTTCCGAAAGTATTTTATTATCCATGCTCCATACATAGCGGTTCATGTTGCCAGTAAGTGTGAATTTCAACTCTTTTACAGGCGCATCATTTGGAAGAGAGGTGTTATAAGGTGATTGCAACATAGCATAATTTAATGTTTTGATGTCTCCCAAGGCATTAGCGTTGTAACGGTTAGCGTCGTTATCCATATCCATACCCTCATGCTTACTGTGGTCTGCTTTTTTTGTTGCATCTCCGGTAATTTCGGGATACATCACTACATTCATGTCCATTTGGTTAAGGCTCATCTTCATGCCCATATCGTTCAAATCGCCATTCATTTTCATCATATCGTTCATCATCTTCATCCCCTCGAAATACTTCAATCGTGGGAGTGGAGAAATAAGCTGTTTGACTCCATCACCTATAAAGTAACTCGCAGATTGTGTCCTGTCTTCGGTTGTTGCTAAGAACTCGTAAGCCAAACCATCTTGAGGGATAGTCACTACAATATCGTAAGTTTCAGAAACGGCAATGATTAACCTGTCCACCTCTACAGGCTCAACATCATTCCCATCATTAGCTACTACTGTAATTTTTCCTCCAGCATACCGTAGCCAGAAATATGAAGACGCCCCTCCATTGGAAACACGCAATCTGACTTTGTC
>DLND01000163.1 GCA_002476905.1 Flavobacteriales bacterium UBA7519 | reverse complement strand
GATAGTAGCGGCATCCTTTTTCTTTTTTTTGCAAAAAAAGAAAAAGATATAGCGGATAGCGGGATTAAGCTCCAAAAATTGGAAAGCTTTTTGCAATTGTATCTGAAAATCTGAACTATGAAAAAAATATTAATTGGATTACTTGTGGTTTTTATTATCATTCAATTTTTTCCGATAGACAAAACCAATCCAACGACAAATGAAGGAATGGATTTTCTGAAAATTAAAAACACGCCGGAACCGATTGCAAAACTGATCAAAAACTCGTGCTACGACTGCCATTCTAACGAAACTAAGTACCCTTTTTACAGTAATATCCAGCCTGTTGCTTGGCTGTTGAAAAATCATATTGACGAAGGTAGAAAAGAACTAAATTTCTCTACATTTGCAACGTACGAACCGAAACGACAAGCTCACAAACTGGAAGAAGCGGCGGAATATGTTGAGCAGAAAAAGATGCCTTTGGAAAGTTATACTCTTGGTCATTCTGATGCCAAATTATCTGATGAACAAAGGAAACAGCTTGTTGATTATTTTAGAATGGTTCAGAAACAAATACAGCAAGCCAATACATTATGACGACAGAAGTCTCCGTTAGTTTGAAAGATAAATTCATTGTTTTTTATGATGGAGAATGTGGTTTTTGTAACTATTGGGTACAATGGATTTTGGAAAGAGACAAAAAAGATAAATTTCTGTTTTCATCTTTGCAATCTGATTTTGGACAAAAGTTTTTGAATGAGAGAAATCTTCCGAATGAAGCTTTTGATACACTTTACCTCTGGAAACCGCAGCATTTTTACCTGACAAAATACCAGGCGATACTCAAAATAGCTACGGAACTTGGTGGTGTTTACGCACTTGCTTCTGTTGGCAAAATCATCCCGGACTTTCTTGGCAATCAGTTTTATAATTTGGTTTCCCGAAACAGAAAGAAATTAGCAGAAAACCAATGCTTCTTACCCAATGCGGAACAGCGAAAAAAATTTATAGATTAATCATAAAAGCCATCTCAAAAATGAGATGGCTTTCTGGTTAAAATAAGTTCTTATGGTTAGTAATTTACTTTAGATTTTGGTAGGGCTATTAACATTCTCCTATTCCTTTATATCCTTTATCTGAAATCTTCTAAATAGGATTATTTAAGTACTTTTTTAGTTACAACCTCATCTTTCTTGTAAATCTTAAGAATATAAGCTGCATTAATCAAAGATTGATGATTGATTCTGATCTCATTAGATATTTTGGATATGTTATTAATCAGTTTGCCACTCATATCAAACAGCTGAACTTTGGTCAAGATTTCAGTGCTTTTCACAACGAAGTCTTTTTCATCTTTGTAAACCATCAGATTATTTTTGATACTGCTTTCGGTATCCAAAATATCTTGAGATTTATATACAATTTCGAAGCGGCTCTCGTCCGTACCTTTCACTGCTTGGAAACTGTAAGGATTTTGAGCAATATCAATCACTGTGTTCAACAATTTATCTTTGATATAGATGGATTGATTACTATTGAAAACACCTTCCGTGGTGGCTATTGATAGTTGGTAAATCCCATCATCGGCGTATCTGGTTCCTAATGGAATCACTTCTTCCTGCGACAATAGATACTGTCGCCCATCGATTTGAAGTTTCTGAGAACCCAAAAGCGTATACACCGAATCATCTCCCAAACTCATTACATCTGCATCATAATCGCCATCATACTGATTGGTTGCGCCATTCACGTAACCTACCAAAATCGTGTTGGTAAATTGTTGTGGCGATACCAATTGCAGCCAGAATCTATCTTTACCAGATGTACCGTTTTTAGCATTATAGAAAATACCGGCTTCATCTGTACGGATGCTGTTATTAAAGTCAAGCTGATGGCTAACCGTTGGAGAAGTTGTGGTGGCTGCATCTCTTACTTGAACAAGGAAACCCTGTTCTACTTTTATAAACTGTGTGGGCGTGAATCCGCTGTTAGGCTGAGTAGTGGTTGGTGGAGTTCCACCGGTTAAAGTTAAAGTCGTATAGTTATTTCCGTGGTAACTAGAAGCTGATTGATTCAGTTGAGGAGTAACATTGGTCAAAAACCATACTTTGCCGAAAATCTTGCTGCTGTTGGTATTAAGATTGAAGAATTTCTCAAAATCAATATTGGATGGATATGGGTTACCGATTAGGTTGTAACCGTGTTCATACTCTGTTTCATCCAGAATTGTATTCTTAGACTTTTGAACTGTTGCTGAATAGATTCCATTATTAATTCCTCCAATAAATTGATAGTTGGCAGCTGTTAAAGTATTATCATTAAAAGCATCTTTTCCTCTAATCGCATAACCTTTTCCAGGAACAAAGTTTTGATCTGTATCATCTACAAAATAATCGTTCGGTTCGTTGTAGTTATAGATTCGATTGTTTGGCGTTCCTACAGAAAAACCATCGTTGATAGAAGTATCATTCAACAGCTTCTGGTTACTGACTGGTGTTCCCCAATAGGTGTAATCCAGCTTACGCATATGCATAGGCATCTGTAAAATGAATTTTATTAAACCTGATAAAGAAAACAAAAGCCATACAGCAGCGTCCTGCTATCTTTGGTCAAAATAATGGAATTAAACAATAAAAATAACGGATAAAGTGTAAATATAACACATCAAAAGAATTGTTTCAATTATTAATTTTAATTTCTCAATAATAACTGACTACTATTATAGATTTATCAATTATTTTTCTCTTATTTGCAATAGAAAATTAAATCTATTGAAGTTTCTCTATAGTTTATGCTTGGTTATGTTATCTTGGGTTTCAGTCTATTCCCAAACTATCACTATCGACAATAGCCTGAAAAGCAACCAAAAGATAGAAAACATCATTCTGCAGTATAGAGATTTTGGGAAAGATACCCTGAGGCTCAAATCTTATCTAGCGCCACTACTGCATTCTTCTGACAAAAAACTGCAGTCTGTTTATTATAACCTGCTTGCCAACGGGCTGTCCAAAGCCATTGATAGAGTTAATCTTCAAAGTGATCATTACTATAAAAAATCCATAGAAATTGCTAAAGCCACCCATCATCCTGGATTAGAAGTTTGGGCACTGGTTAACTATGCCTTCTATCTTTATGATTACTCCAAAGTAACAGAAGCGCTCCAAATCTATATGGATGCGGATCAAAAAATAAATAAAACCGAGACTTCACAAATGATTTTCCCTAGCTTATGTTATAAAAATCTGGGATACTTTTTCGGAACAATTGGCGACACCAAAGAAGCTATCAGCTATCTTAAAAATGCAGAGAAATATGCCCAGCCCAATTCCCGATAATTGGCTTCTATAAAAGATAATATCGCTTATTACCTGATCACTATCAATCAGTTTTCTGCCGCAGAAAAATACCTCAGTGAGACTTTGGATATTTCCCTTAAAATCAAAGATTACGAGCGCTATGCCAAAGCTTTGGGAAATTACGGACGACTAAACCACATGCAACAAAACTACTCTGCTGCTATACAATATTATAAGGATGATTTAAAATTTTCTAAACAGGCCAAAGCAACTAAGAATACGATGTTTGCCCACATAGAGCTGAGCAAAGTCCTATTTGATAACAACCAAATTGCAGAAGCCAAAGCCTATCTCAATGAGGCAATCAGTTATGCCCGATCGAAATTTTATTATATGAAATTCGAAAAGGATATTCAGGAACTGAATCTTAAAATTGCCATTCGAGAAAAGAACGTCCCTCAAGAATTATTTGCCCGGAGAAGATTGGATGTTCTGGAAGACTCCTTAGCTCATCTGGACAGCCAAAAAAATCTGGACCGCAATAATATCCTGACTCAAAAAGAACGGTATGCGAGCAAACTGAGCCTTGCTAATGCACAATTCGAAAAGGAACAACTGAAAACCAGAGCCTTCATCGTGATTGCCACTTTGCTTTTGTTATTATTAGTCATGATTGTTTTCATCAATAAAAAACAAGAGAAAAACAGAAAAAATGAAGACGAGAAAAAGGTTCTTCAGCTGCAGTTGGATAAGGTAGAATCAGAACAAAAACTGGATAATGCACATATTACTCTGGAGTCTCTGAACACCTACCTTACAGAAAAAAACCTGCAGATAGAAAACCTCAACAAAGAAATATCAATCACCAAAACGCAGTCTTCCTTCTCTATTCTGGAAAAGAGGGAACAAAAGCTTCAGACACTTTTGGACTCACACTTGATGACGAATGACAACTGGCAAAAATTCAAGAGCGCATTCCAAAATGAGCAAAAGGATTTCTACAATCAATTGATTTCGGATTTTCCAGATTTTACAGAGTCCAACCTTAGAATTATTCTTCTTTCAAAATTGGGATTGTCCAATCAGGATGTTTCATCGCTGCTTGGTGTTACTGTAGATGCTATTAAAAAAGCCAAACAACGACTCAGAAAAAAAATTGGCTCAGATTATGATTCTATTTTGGAAGAGTTATAATCTACAATTGTTAAGGTTTTGAGACCCACAATTCCCTGTAAATCTACTGCTGTAAAAATTCGGAGAAATATCTTCTCAAAACATTATAAGTTTATTTTTATATTTGCAATATTATGGAATATAATACCGACAGACCACAGCTAATAATGCCCGAATATGGGCGCAATATACAGCAATTGGTAGAACACTGCAAAACGCTTCCCACTAAGGAAGAACGTAATGAAATGGCACTTGCAATTGTAGAATTTATGGGTCAGCGAAACCCGCATCTTCGTGATGAAGAAAACTATAAACACAAACTTTGGGATCATCTTTTTATTTTGGCAGATTATGATCTGGATGTAGATTCGCCATACGCTATTGTTACCAAGGAGGAATTGGCAGAAAAACCGAGAAGAATGGACTACCCTTCTTTTGATAATGATTACAAATTCTATGGTAAAAGTATTCTTCAACTGATAGAAATGGCAATCAAACTGAATGAGGGTGATGAGAAAGATGCACTGATCCAGGTAATTGCAAATAATATGAAGAAGTCCTACAATGTTTATAACAAAGAGCACGTGAGTGATGATGTTATCTTCCGGCATCTGAAGGATCTGTCTGGCAATCAGCTGGATCTCACTGGGCTGGA
Organism: Flavobacteriales bacterium UBA7519; assembly: GCA_002476905.1. GTDB lineage: Bacteria > Bacteroidota > Bacteroidia > Flavobacteriales > Weeksellaceae > Epilithonimonas. Next base: position 1,543 of record DLND01000163.1, on the reverse strand, counting down.
CTCACTGGACAAAAGTAAAATCTACTACACCACCAACCGAAACCAGAACAATAACCGAAACCAAAATAATAGAAACCAAAATAATAACAATAATAAAAGGAAAAATAACTTCCAAAACCATAAAAACAAAAGAAGATAATGAGCGGAGCTTTCGAAATAAGAGGAGGAAAAAGATTAAGTGGTGACATCACGCCGCAAGGTGCGAAAAATGAAGCTTTGCAGATACTCTGTGCGGTTCTGCTGACTGAGGATGAGGTGCGGATCAGTAATATTCCGGATATCAAAGATGTCAATAAATTGATAGAGATTCTTCAGGATTTTAATGTAAAGGTGACTAAAAACGGAAAAGGCGATTATACGTTTAAAGCTGATGAAGTTAATTTTGATTATATCAAATCCAAAGAGTTCAAAAAAGACGGTGCAAAACTGAGAGGCTCTGTTATGATTCTGGGACCGATGCTGGCGAGATTTGGTGAAGCTTATATGCCAACGCCAGGTGGTGATAAAATCGGGAGAAGACGTTTGGATACGCATTTCCAGGGTTTTGTAGAACTGGGTGCAGAATTTAGTTTTGACGAAGAAGATCAATATTATTCCCTGAAAGCTAAAGAGCTGAACGGAAAATTTATCTTATTGGAAGAAGCTTCTGTAACGGGAACAGCAAACATCGTAATGGCAGCTGTTTTAGCAAAAGGAAAAACAAGAATCTACAACGCCGCGTGCGAGCCTTATCTGCAGCAACTTTGCAAGATGCTGAACCGAATGGGTGCTAATATTACCGGCATCGGCTCTAATCTGCTCACTATCGACGGTGTAGATAAATTGCATGGAACAGAGCATACAATGCTACCGGATATGGTGGAGATAGGTTCTTGGATTGGCCTTGCTGCTATGACAAAATCTGAAATCACTATTAAAAATGTTAATTGGAACCAACTTGGTGTGATCCCAAATACATTTAGAAAACTTGGAATAGAACTGGAACAGAGAGGCGACGATATATACATTCCTTCTCAGGAACACTACAAGGTTCAGAAGTTTATTGACGGATCCATTCTTACGGTTTCCGATGCGCCTTGGCCCGGATTCACCCCAGATTTATTATCAATTATTTTGGTTGTAGCTACGCAGGCAAAAGGTTCTGTTCTCATTCACCAAAAAATGTTTGAGAGCCGTCTATTTTTTGTAGATAAACTTATTGATATGGGCGCGCAGATCATTCTCTGTGACCCACACAGAGCAACGGTCATCGGATTGAATCAAGAAACACCGCTAAGAGGCACATCTATGGTTTCTCCTGATATACGAGCTGGAAATGCGCTACTAATTGCGGCACTTTCCGCAGAAGGAAAATCAGTGATTCAAAATATTGAACAAATCGACCGTGGTTATGAAAATATCGATGAGAGATTGAGAGCGATTGGCGCAGACATCAGAAGAATTGAAATTTAATGGATGATTTTTGATGGTTAGTTGATAACCGAGAATCATTCTCATTATAAACTAAAAAGGAAGCTTAATTAGTCTCTCCTCAAACCACCTA
>DLND01000167.1:1434-11606 GCA_002476905.1 Flavobacteriales bacterium UBA7519 | reverse complement strand
TCTGCTGGAACATTGCGATTGCCATATTCAGTTCGTACCAATCTTGTTCAACAGCCATCATCATTACCATTGCTAGATTAGCGCCGACTGAGAAATTTTCAGCTTGATTTCCTACAACCAAACCTCTGTAATCTTTCTCAGCAATGTCGATAGATTTATTAAGACCTTCCAAAACGCCTCCTCCAAGAGAATTCATTTTTGAACGGAATTCGAAATTCAAAATACCGTCACCAAGGTCAATCAAAGCAGATTCGGAATTAGACCAAACTGTTTTTTCTTTTCTAATATTATTAAGAATAATGAAAGCATCCTGACCAGGAATTGGTTCGTAAGTTTTCGTATTCTGATTATAGAATAACTGTTTTCCGTTTTCCAGTTTGTAAAAAGATTCGTGTCCTGAAGCCACCATTTCCTTAACCCAATCGGCCACTTTGTAACCTTCACTTTCAACCAAGTCAATTCCTTTTTGGATTCCTACAAAATCCCAGTTTTCGAATGGTCCATATTTCCAAGCATAACCGGTTTTCATTGCATCATCGATAGAGTAGAACACATCCGTAATTTCCGGAACTCTTTGAGAAACGTAAGCGAAAAGTGAAGCGAAATGTTTTCTAATCAATTCTCCGGCTTTGGATTGGTCTTTCAACAAAATCGGTAAACGGTTTTTCAAACTTCCAGCTTCTTTTGCAGAAGCAACGATAGGAAGTTTCGGTTGCTTTGTTGGTTCGTAGCCCAGCGTTTCATAATTAAGAACGAAACGATTCACATTTCCACCAGCATCTTTTTCTTTATAATAAAATCCTTTTTTAGTTTTATCGCCAAGGAATTTATTTTCAATAAGGAAATTCAAAGTTTTAGAATCTTTCAGAGCCTGAACCATTTCGTCGTCTTTAAGATTGGCTTGAAGTCCTTTGGTTACATTGAAAGCTGTATCCAAACCAACCAAATCTCCCAATTTGAAAGTTCCGGTTTTTGGACGATTCAGTAAATCTCCAGTCAAGGAATCAGCCTCTTCAATCGTTAAACCGATTTCTTCCGTCAATTCCATAATCTTAGCCATCGAGTAAACACCAATTCTGTTTCCGATAAAACCAGGTGTATCTTTACATAGAACAGTTGTTTTTCCAAGGAATTTTTCACCGTAAGACATAAAGAAATCAATCACAGACTGCTCTGTTTTCGGTCCTGGAATCACTTCAAATAATTTCAAATATCTCGGTGGATTGAAGAAGTGTGTTCCGCAGAAATGTTTCTGGAAATCTTCTGACCTTCCTTCTGACATCAAATGAATCGGAATTCCCGATGTATTAGAAGTTACCAAAGTTCCTGGTTTGCGAAGTTGGTCTACTTTTTCGAACATCGATTGTTTGATGTCCAATCTTTCGACAATCACTTCAATAACCCAATCCGAATTTTTGATTTTCTCCAAATCATCTTCGAAGTTTCCAACGGTAATTCTGGAAGCGAATGATTTGTCATAGATTGGTGAAGGATTACTTTTCAAAGCGTTGTTAAGATGACCTTGCGCAACGCTGTTTCTTGTTTTTTTGTCGGCATTTTCCGAATCTTTCGGAGGCATATCCAACATCAAAACCTGAATGCCGTTTCCTGCCAAATGGCAGGCGATGCCGGAACCCATAACGCCGGAACCAAGCACTGTAACGTGTTTAATTTTTCTGTTCATTTATATGAGATTTATTTTTTATGATTTAGTTCGTTTGCAATTTTTAGAATATCTGTCATCACTTCTTTGAAAACTTCAAATTTCTCGGGAGCAATTCTTTCCAAAACTTTTTTATTAAAATTAACGACAACTTCTTTGGAAAGATTTCTGGAGTTGACACCTTTTTCAGTCAGTTTTATAATGACTTCGCGTTTATCGGTTGTAGTTTTTTCTTTGTAGATGTAACCGTTATCTTCAAGAAGTTTGATGATTCTTGTAAGAGAAGTAGGTTCTATCGCCATTTTAGGACCAAGGTTTGTGCTTCTTGTTCCTTCTTTTGGATCAATTTTAAGTAATGTAAGTGCTTGAACTGCTGTAGAATTATACAGGGAAGCCTGATCCGAATACATTTTCGAGACCGCTAACCAAGCCGATTTTAACATCAAGTCAACACTTTCGACTTTATCTGAATTTTTCTTTTCCATAACTAGCATATTGAAGTGCTTTTTACAAATATAAAAAAAATACTATGCATGCATAGTATTTTTACAATCAGTCAGTTAATTGATTGATTTACAATATTTTAATTATTATGCAACTCTTAATAAAATAAATATTAAAAACTGGATTTAATTAGAAGTCCTTCTTTTTATAAGTGTTTGCAGAGTTTGTTTAATTTGTTGAAAATTATGACAATTGTCATAAATATTCTCCAAATTCACTTCCCAAAATTGATTTTTAAATGTTAATCTAAATTTTCCTAGATCTTGAGAGAAGTTTTTTTGGAGATAAGAGAACATCATTTCTTTTTCCAATTTTGGCGCATCTATTTGGGGAGCATGAAAGGTTTCATTAAACTGTAAAATCTTTGGCGCAATCAATTCAGGATTGCTTAGAATGACTTCTTCCGAAATTCCGCTGATTAGTTTTTTATCTTTTATCCACCATATTTTATCGGAAAATTCCTTTGCCAATCGCCAATCGTGAGAAGAAAAGAGAATCAGTTTATTTTCTAATTTTGCAAGATTTCTTAGAAGTGAGAGAATCATCAATTTGTTTTCTTCATCCAAATGTGTTGTTGGTTCGTCTAGAATAATAAAAGGAGAATTCTGAGCCAAAGCTCTTCCTATAAAAGCTTTTTGAAGATTTCCGTCAGATAATTCGGTTAGCTTTTTGTTTTGATATTCTGATAGATTGAGTTTGTTTATAATAGTAGAAACTTCCTGTTTGTCAGTTTCATTCAATTTAAAATAATAAGGATAATGTATGTATTTCCCTAAAGAAATTAAATCTATAACCGTATAATTATCAGGAATTCCAGCTTTTGAAAAAACAATGGCAATTTGAGAAGCTATTTCGTTTGAGTCTAGTTTTTGAATTGATTTTCCGTTGATAGAAATTTCGCCATTTAAAAGTTTATTTTGTCCAAGAATAGATTTGATTAAAGTCGTTTTCCCGATTCCGTTATTTCCCATCAACAGACAAACTTCGCCCAATTCCAAAGACGAATCAATCTCCGAAACCAAAGGATTTGAATAGCCGATTGTTGTATTTTTTAACTCTAAGAAATGCTTCATATTCTTTTATCGCAAAGGCGCAAAAGTTTTTTATTGTGTTATTTTTAAAAGTCGCAAAGATTTATCTTCGATAAATTTTATATGTTATTTACAACTCTTTTTATTCCGTTTTTATAATAATCAGTTCTGAAATTCATTAATAATCCTAATTTACAATTCGTCATTTTGAGATAAGTTAGAATTTGTGCTTTGTGAATATCATTCAAATAATCAACAGTTTTTATTTCTAAGATTAATTTGTCTTGTACTAATAAATCAATTTTAAAAGCAATCTCAATTACCAAGTCATCATAGATTATTGATAATGATTTTTGTTTTTCAACTTTTAATCCAAATTTTTTGATGTCGTGAAAAAGGCATTCTTCATAAACGTTTTCAAATAAACCTGCACCAAGTTTTTTGTAAATTTTAAATCCTAAATCCTAAATCAACGACAATTTTTGCCAATTCATTTTCATCCATTGTGTTTTTTTATCGAAGATAAAAAACTTTGCGTCTTTCATCAGTTTTAACAATCATTTTTTTGCGCCTTTGCGATAAAAACTATTTGTTACTTTTCATCAACATCAACAATATTACCGGAATCCCAAAAAACGTCGTAATAATATTAATAGGAAATTGACTCAGTTCCGAAATAATAGAAAAAACCTGCATTATAAAAACGCCCAAAATCATATTCAGAATCCATTGATGCCAAAGTTGTGCAGGATTCCAAATCATTCTGCAAAAATGCGGAACGACAACTCCAATAAATAAAATCGGTCCTAAAAAAGCCGTAACCGAAGCAGAAAGTAGGGAAGAAGCTACAATAATGCTGATTTTCAGTTTCGATTGACTGATTCCAAAACTCTGTGCATAAGCAGCTCCGAGTGCATTTCCAATTAAAGGTTTTATAGATTTGAAAGTAAAAATTAATCCAATAATTATTAAAATTGTAAGAATGGAAATTTGAATTAAACTTGCTTGATTATTGGCTCCAAAAGTCCAAAGCATATAATTTTTCAGACTTTGACTTTCCACATAAAACTGAAGAAAAGAAACAACAGCTCCAGCCAAAGCCGAAATCAAAAATCCGAAAATAATGATAAAGCTTTTATCCCGAAATCGGTTTGAAAATAACAGCAAAATAATCATCAAAACAATGCTTCCCACGATTGAAGCTAAACTGATAAAGCTGTTCTGCAAAAAGTCAGGAATGACAATGTTTTGCGAAAAGAAAATATAAAATGCGACAAACAAACTGGAAACCGAAGTGATTCCCAAAACATCTGGACCAGCCAAAGGATTCTTGAAATATTCCTGCAAAAGAAATCCGCTTGTTGGAATCGCAATTCCAGCCAAAAGCATTGCTAAAGCGCGATTAATTCTGAATCCTGCAATCTGAAAATTCTCCGATTCTGAATTTAAAAAATCAGAAAAATTCAGTTTTGCAAAACCAATATTAAGATTGATGAAAAACGCAATAATCGCCAAAACGATTATCAATGTTACCAGAATAGGAAAACGTTTCATCAAGAATAATTCTTATTTTAAAGATTTTTTAGGACCAGTGATTCCAGATTTTTCTTTATTCTCAGCAACTTTTGCAGAGGAATTATGAGCCAATAGTTTTTCGATTTTCTGATTTAGCATTTCCTCGCTCATAGAACCAACTGTTTCGTCAGATTTATCACCTTTTCTAATCAAAGTAAAAGGAATAGCACCTCCATCCCAAGACTGGAAATTTTGCTTGAAAAACTCTTGATTTAAAAGTGCTCCGTCTAAGAGTACAACATTTTCTCTGATGTTGTATTCATCCGCAAAATCGCTGACATCTGTCGCCCAATCTTTTTTATTATCAAGACTTACAAAAGTGAATTTCACAGGTTGATTGTCCAACTCATCCATTTTTTTTCTGAAATGCGGAATCTCCTGCATACACGGCCCACACCAAGTTGCAAAGAAGTTGGTCACATAAAGCGTGTCAGAATGATTCGATTTTAAAGTTGTTGAAATTTTTTCGGGAGAAAACTCTTTCAGTTGCGCAACATCCGCTTCGGTTTTTGTAGGTTCCACTTTTATCGAGTCTTCTTTTGCTTCGGTTTCAGCAACTTTTTCATCATTCTTTTTACAAGCTAAAAAGCTGAGTGACACAACGGAATATATCAAGAATTTTCTCATAGTTTCATTTTATTTTGAAATTGAAAACCAAGCTTTGCTATTTAGATTTTTTCTTTTGTCAAATTTCATTAAATTTGATTCTTGACAATGGAGAATCAATTAACAATCGCAAATCAACCTCAGTTTCACAGGCTAAAAATAGCTAAAAAACGGCAACTTACCAAAAATGCTTTTGCATTGGAATTGACTATTCCTGAGGAATTAAAATCACAATATCAATATCAGGCTGGGCAATATGTGACGTTGAAATATCATTTTAATGAAAAGGAAATTCAGAATGATTATTCTATTATTTCTGCGCCTTTTGAAAACAAAATTGAGTTAGCCATCAAAATCAACGGTGAAGAAAGTTCCACCAATTTTCTATTTCAGAATTATCATATTGATGACGAGATTTCCGTGAGTGAACCTTTGGGAAGATTTTTTATTCCATCGAAACCTAATGAAAAACGAACAATTCTTGCGTTTGCTTCCGGAATTGGAATTACACCACTTTTTAGTCATATTAAGAACAATCTCCACGAAGAACAATTTACTAGAATTTTCCTCTTCTATGGGAACAAAAGTTATGAAGATATTGTTCTGAAACAGGAATTGGAAGATTTGCAAAAAGAAAACGTAGGAAGATTCGAAGTGTTTTATTTCTTATCTCAGGAAAAGATAAAAGACCAATTGTTTCAAGGAAGATTGGACGAAAAGAAGATTTCTCTTATTATTAATCAAATTCTTCATCTCGATGAAGATGATGAAGAATCTACAATTTGGGACAGCACAGACAAAGTCCTTATTTGTGGTCCAGGTGCGATGATAAAATCTGTCGCCAATGCTTGTTACAACCACGGAATCCCGAAAAAGAATATTCATTTTGAATTGTTCGAAGCTTTTAATGATGATATTTATCCAATCGAAAAAGAATTTCCTTTGATTGAAAATGTGAATGTTAAAATCAAATTCAATCATATTGAAAAAGATGGAATTGTTTTAAAAAATAATGAACGGAAAATCCTTCAACAGCTATTGGATTTAGGTTACAAACTGCCTTATTCCTGCAAATCTGGGATTTGTGGAAGCTGCCTTTGTTATTTGAAAAATGGAGAAGTGGATATGACAGAAGACGAATATTTGACCGAAAATGAAAAACTTCAGGGGAAAATTTTGCCTTGTGTTTCCATTGCAATGAGCAAAGATGTATATTTAGATTTTGATTTGTATAACTAATGTTGAAGAAGGTTGCTAATTTTCTGAAGATTATTTTAAGGCTAGTAGAGCTGGGGATTTTGCTGTTGATTTTAGCGAACTTCTGGGTTTTTGCTCTTACAAGTGGAAGAACTTATACGAAAATCAGCAAAGTTCCATCAAGAGATTGTGCTCTGGTTCTGGGAACTTCTCCCAAAATGCGTTCTGGCATCGCAAATCCTTATTTTACGGCAAGGATGGATGCTGTTGGAACACTTTATCATCATGGAAAAATCAAAAAAATTATTGTCAGTGGCGAAAAAAGTCTAAATTATGATGAGCCAGCCGCGATGAAACGTTTTTTGGTTTACACAGAAGGCGTCCCAGAAAATATTATTATTGAAGACCCCAAAGGATTCAATACCCATAAAAGTATTTTGCGTTGTAAAAATGTTTACGGTCAAAAAAATGTGATTATCGTTTCACAAGGTTTTCATAACCTCAGAGCTTTATTTTTTGCAAGAAATAATGGAATGAACGCGCTTGGATTTGACGCCCAAGATGTCAGCAAAAATGAAAGCTTCTACAGAAATCACACCCGTGAGTTTTTTGCCAGAGTTTTGGCTGTTTTCTATTATGTTTTGGGAATTTCGCCAGAAGAATAAATGCTATTAATTATCTGGTTGGAGATGTATAATATAGCTAATAACAAATTAGGCTGATGCCGCTATATAAACAACGTAAAGATTACAAATACAATTAAAATAGCAATTACTTTTTTTGTATCAAGTCTTATTTGAGTAAGGATCGCAACATATTCGCACGCCTTATTTCGTAGTATATTCAGATAGATAAAGAGTAGAATATTATCATTTGATAAAAATCATTATAAAAGGAATACAAAGACAAAACTACAGATAAAAGCACAAAGACAAAATCCCTCAGGAAGAACTATAGAATACAAATCATTAGAAGGCTGCAAATTGCAGCTTTTTTTGTGCAAGTAATTTTAAGTTTTATTTGATTCTGAAAAAAAAATAATAGTATTTTTGTAAAAAATGTAGAGATGCTCGTGATTGGTATAGCCGGAGGAACAGGTTCCGGAAAAACAACTGTTGTTAATAAAATTCTTCAACAACTTAACTTAGAAGGTGTTAACGTGCTTTCTCAAGATAATTATTACCACGACAATCCTAATTTGACTTTGTCAGAAAGAGAAGTTCTTAATTACGATCACCCAAAATCAATCGATTTTGACTTGATGTTGCAACACGTTAAAGCCCTTAAAAATCATCAGAGCATAGAACAGCCGATTTATTCTTTCGTAACGCATTCCAGAACGGGAGACCACGTTACTGTGGAACCAAGAAATGTATTGATTGTAGAAGGTATTTTGGTTTTGACAAGCAAAGAATTACTAAAAGAATTTGACCTAAAAGTTTTTGTACACGCAGATTCAGACGAAAGATTAATCCGAAGAATTCGTAGAGACACTCAAGAAAGAGGCCGTGATTTGCAAGAAGTTTTACACAGATATCAGACGACTTTGAAGCCGATGCATCAAGAATTTATCGAACCTTCTAAAAATGAAGCCGATTTAATTGTTCCCAATATGAAACAGAATTCTGTAGCTATCGATTTCTTAACGACTGTAATTAATAATTCGCTTAAAAAAGTTCATTAACTATGAAAGAACTAATTAAGGATATCAAGAAAAAATCGCCGACAATCAAGTTCTTTAAAACTTATGTTTTCAATAAGTATGTTTTAACGCTTACAGGATTTTTGGTTTGGATGATATTTTTTGACAGTACATCTTTTTTAGTTATAAATGAACTAAACGGCGAAATCACACGTTATGAAAATCAACTTAATTTTTATAAGACTGAGTACGAAAAGAATGACAGATTCTTTCGCAAGCTTATGAATAACAAACAAGAAAAAGAGAAATATGCACGTGAAAATTACTTTATGAAAAAACCGAACGAAGAGATTTTCATATTGGTAGTTGACAGTTCTAAAATTGCAAAAAAATAAACAAAATGAGTTTCATAGAAAGTACATTGGAAGATTGGGAACAGCTTGTCAAAAAGCAACTCAAAACAGAAAATATTTATGAAATTCTTTCTAAAGATAATCTGGAAAACATCCATGTAAAACCATATTATCAAAATAAACAGGGGACGAAGATTCTTCCAAAAGTTGAAGAAAGTACACATCTTGTTGCAGAATATCAAGATGGTTTGGAAGAACAAGCTTTCGCTTTTCTTTTGAATGAAAATGTTGAAAATCTTCGAGAAAAAGCAATTTTCATCAACAATCCAGATTTAGCAGAACATATTTTAACAGAAGAAAGTAATCGTTATTTTTCTTTGATTGATGTTTTTTCTGATGATGGAGAAGCTGAAATCAATGAGCAATTGGCTGGAGAATTATTATCAAAATCATTTGAAAGACAAATTTGTGTTGATTTAAGTTTGCATCAAAATGCCGGGGCTTCCATAATCCAGCAATTGGCTTTTGCATTGGCGAAATCTAAGGAATTAGTAGAAAAATTTGGCGCGGAGATTCTTGAAAAATTGGTTTTCCGATTTGCAATTGGTTCTAATTATTTTTTCGAAATTGCTAAAATCAGAGCTTTCAAATATCTGTTCAATCAGTTTTCTAAAGAATTTGACAAAGATCTGATTCCCTACATCTTTGCTGAAACTTCATTAAGAAATAAGACTAAAAATGATGCAGATAATAACCTGATACGTTCTACTTTGGAATTAGCTTCGGCTATGATTGGCGGCGCTGATGCGGTTTTTTCTAATGACTATAAATTTGAAGATTCGTCAGAACTTTCTAAGGAGATTTCTTTCAAACAACAAATTGTTCTAGCTTACGAAAGCATCATTAATGTTTTTGAAGATGCGACTTCTGGAAGTTATTTTGTGGAAGATATTACGCAGCAATTCGCTGAAAAATCTTGGAAACTATTCCTTGAAATTGAAGAAAAAGGTGGTTATCTTGAACTTCTGAAATCTGGAGAAATTCAGAATATGATTTTCGAACAAGCAATTAAAGAGCAAAGTTGGGTTGAAGAAGGAAAAATTAAAATCATTGGCGTTAATCTTTATCCTAAATTAGAAAAGAAAAAATCTATTGAAGAACTTTATAATTCTGATAATATCAAATTAGTTCGTTTAGCAGAAATGTTTGAATAATTTTCAAGATTTAAAATTTCATTCTTCGCAATTTTACTAAAAGTGAGTTCATAATTCGGAATTCATATGTAGATATTTTTTGTTTTTTATTTGTTATATGCAATCGCTGAATTTTTCATTGACTTTTGGTTTTCCAAATAATAGCGATTTCTTAACTAATTCACTATCTTTGCAAAAATTTTAGAAAATGAGCGGAGACGGAAATCAATCAGGTAGAAATAGAAAACCAAGAACTTCTGGAGGCAGCAGACCTTCCGGAAACTCCCGTAGCTCCAGCGATAGCAGAGGAAATTCTGGAGGAAGCAGACCAACAGGTAATTCTCGCGGACCTAAAACAAAAAGAGGTGCAGACCGATTCGACAGTCGTGACAAATACGAAAATGGCGA
>DLND01000167.1:0-1355 GCA_002476905.1 Flavobacteriales bacterium UBA7519 | reverse complement strand
CAAATACGAAAATGGCGATAGAAAATTTGGACCCAAAAAACCTTTTAGCAGAGCTGAAAGAGACGAGGACAAAACGAAATCGTTTATCCAAAAAAGAAGATTCGAAAAAATAAATAAGGAAGTTTTCAAAGATACTATCCGACTTAATAAATATATTGCTAATTCGGGGATTTGCAGCAGAAGAGAAGCTGATGAATTGATTACGCAAGGTCTTGTAGAAGTAAATGGAAAAGTGGTAACTGAAATGGGTTACCAAGTTCAGAAAACTGATAGAGTAGTTTTTGATGGACAAAATATCACGCCTGAAAAGCCAGTTTATGTTCTTTTGAACAAGCCAAAAGGTTATATCTCTACAACCAAAGACGAGAAAGCAAGAAAAACTGTTATGGATTTGACAGCGAATGCTTCGCCTTACAGAATTTTCCCTGTTGGAAGACTGGACAGACAAACGACTGGTGTTATACTTTTGACAAATGACGGACATCTTACTAAAAAGCTGACGCATCCGTCTTTCAATATGAGGAAAATATACCACGTAACGCTTGATAGAAAACTTTCTACAGAAGATCTGAGATCCATTGCAGATGGAATTCGCTTGGAGGAAGGTGTTGCAGAAGTGGATAGCATCTCTTACATCGAAGGGAAACCAAAAAATGAGATTGGGATAGAAATTCATATCGGTTGGAACAGAGTGATCAGAAGAATTTTCCAAAAACTGGGTTACGAAGTTGAAGCATTAGACAGAGTAATGTTTGCAGGTCTGACCAAGAAAAATATCAAACGCGGACATTGGAGGATCCTTACAGAGCAGGAAGTGAATAATCTTAAAATGTTATAACAAATAATCCTCAGAAAATTCTGAGGATTTTTTATATGACTGAAATTTCACGAAGTTAATCTAAAAATTCACCCTAATATCTGCTGGGTTTCGCATTTTAATGACAATTTTATCAATGTCATCAAAAATTTCATAATCAACTTCTTCGTAATGATCTTCATCTACGGCTTGCTTGATGTCTATTTCAGCAAATCCAATCTCATCTCTTGGAATATCGAGTAAAAATTTGTTAGAACTGGCCGGTCGCGTAAAATGTTCTTTTTTGAAGTCTATAAATTGCATAACTTAAGTTTTTTTTGGGGTGATAAATCGTAAATTACAAACACTATGCTAAAATTTAACTGAAATCGTTGCAGCCGTGACATTAAAACTCAATAATTTAAAAAAATCTGTTTTAAAATCTTCCTTTTCATAGTATCTTAGATCGATAATGTGCTTGTTCTAAATCTAATAAAAAAATATAAAGTCTGAACTATAATTAAAAATTATTATCTATTGTCCCGTCCTAAAAATCCGA
>DLND01000001.1:5496-6525 GCA_002476905.1 Flavobacteriales bacterium UBA7519 | reverse complement strand
CAACATAAAAAATTTCAGATGAAAAATTTCGCCGAATTAATCAACGCTCTCGAAAGCACCAATAAGACCAACGCAAAAATCGATGCCATCATCGATTACTTGGAACGTGCGCCGGATAACGATAAAGTCTGGTTCATAGCTTTGTTTACAGGAAAAAGACCGAAACGAAACGTGAATACCAATTATATGAAAGAATGGGCGTTGGAAATTACGCATTTGCCGTTTTGGCTTTTTCAGGAAAGCTATTCCTCTGTTGGAGATTTGGGGGAGACGTTATCATTAATTCTTCCGCCACCGACTGAAAAAATCGACAAATCGCTGTCTGAATGGATGAATGAAATTATCGGTTTAAAAGATAAATCAGATTCAGAAAAAAAAGAATTTGTTTTAAATTCCTGGAACGGTTTAGATTACACAGAACGTTTGATTTTCAACAAGTTATTAGGTGGGAGTTTCAGAATTGGCGTTTCGGATAAAACTTTAATTAATGCTTTGACAAAATTTTCCAATCAGGAATCCCGCGCTTTAATGCACAGTTTGATGGGAAAATGGTTGCCAAATGAAGTTTCTTTTCAGGAATTGATTTCAGCAGAAAACGTCAATCCCGACAATTCAAAACCTTATCCATTTTGTCTGGCTTATCCTTTGGAAAAAAATTTGGAAGAACTCGGAACACCCAATGAATGGCAGATTGAATACAAATGGGACGGAATTCGTGGTCAAATTATCCGTAGAAATGACGAAGTTTTTATCTGGTCAAGAGGGGAAGAACTGATTACCGAACAATTTCCAGAAATAACAGAAGTGGTTCAGCAAATGAAAGGCAATTTTGTAATTGACGGAGAAATTCTCGCGGTAAAAGATGATAAAGTTTTAAATTTTAACGAATTACAAAAGCGTCTCAACCGAAAAACTTTAACCAAGAAAATGCTTTCTGAAATTCCGATTCAGGTTTTTGCGTATGATTTATTGGAATTGGAAGGAACTGATTTGCGGGAAAAACCGATTTCTGGAAGACGTGCAATGCTC
>DLND01000001.1:2669-5437 GCA_002476905.1 Flavobacteriales bacterium UBA7519 | reverse complement strand
GCAATGCTCGAAGAATTATTATTAAATGAACAGCCAGAAAATATCAAAATTTCTCAACAAATCAATTTTGAAAATTGGAACGAATTAGACCAAATCAGAGAAAATTCCAGAGAAATCAACAGTGAAGGTTTGATGCTGAAACAGAAAAATTCCCATTATCATTCCGGACGAAAAAAAGGCGATTGGTGGAAATGGAAAATCAATCCGCTCACAATTGATGCGGTTTTAATTTACGCTCAAAAAGGAAGCGGAAGGCGAAGCGCATATTACACTGATTATACTTTTGCTGTGAAAAATGAAGATAAATTAGTCACAATCACCAAAGCTTATTCCGGTTTGACAGACAAAGAAATAATGGAAGTCAGCAAGTTTGTCAACAAAAATGCGATTGAAAAATTTGGTCCTGTCCGAACCGTAAAACCCGAATTGGTTTTTGAAATTGCCTTCGAAGGAATCGGTTTCAGCAACCGTCACAAAAGTGGTGTTGCTTTGCGTTTCCCAAGAATTTTGAGATGGAGAAAAGATAAAACGGTGAATGAGATTGATGATTTGGAAGAGATTAAGAAATTAATACAGTAATTTGAATATTAAACATTAAGGCATTAAGTTTTAATTTTTACTTAATGTTTTTAAACAAAATCAATTTATTGATTCTTAATAAATTATTTCATTCAATATTCTTAAATTCTTAATGTTGAAGAAATAAACGAGTTTATTTTATTAAGAAGAATTAAGTATAAAATAAAAAAATTGAACAACTTCGAAAATACCGACGGCTACCAAATCATCCAAAACTGGATGATGGAAAAGTCGATTTCGCCATTCAAATTTCAGATTCAGACTTGGCAGAAATTTGGGAGCGGTTACAGCGGAATGGTGGTTGCTCCAACAGGTTTTGGGAAAACATTTTCGGTATTTTTAGCTTTAATTTCAGATTTTTTAAACAATCCCGAAAAATATAAGAGCGGACTGAAAATGATTTGGATTACGCCGCTCCGGTCTCTTTCAAAAGATATTGCCAAAGCAATGCAGGAAGCGATTGACGAAATCGGATTGGATTGGACAGTTGGAGTTAGAAACGGAGATACAGATCCAAAAGTGAGACAACAGCAAGTCAAAAATATGCCCGAAATTCTCGTTGCAACTCCCGAAAGTTTACATCTTCTTCTCGGACAAAAAAATCATCAGCGTTTTTTCACGAATTTACAGACGATTGTTGTCGATGAATGGCACGAGTTATTAGGTTCGAAACGTGGTGTTTTGGTAGAACTGGGAATTTCTCAATTGAGAAGTTATGTTCCGAAAATGAAGATTTGGGGAATTACGGCAACGATTGGAAATCTTGATGAAGCGATGGATGTTTTAATTCCATATCCAATTAAAAAGACAAAAGTTACTGCAAAAGAACATAAGAAAATTGAAATTCTCCCTGTTTATCCTGATGAAGTTGAAATTTTGCCTTGGGCGGGACATCTCGGACAAAAATTAGCGGACAAAGTCGTTCCGATAATTTTAGAATCAAAATCGACGATTGTCTTTACCAATACGAGAAGTCAGAGCGAAATGTGGTATCAGCTTTTACTGAATGCTCATCCGGATTTCGCCGGACAAATTGCTATTCATCACAGTTCGATTGATGCTGAATTGCGAAACTGGATT
The DNA here is from genome assembly GCA_002476905.1 of Flavobacteriales bacterium UBA7519. Lineage (GTDB taxonomy): Bacteria > Bacteroidota > Bacteroidia > Flavobacteriales > Weeksellaceae > Epilithonimonas. Next base: position 3,778 of record DLND01000001.1, on the reverse strand, counting down.
GAAGAAAATCTAAGTTCAGGCAAACTGAAAGCGGTTGTTTCAACATCGTCTTTGGATTTAGGAATTGATTTTAAACCTGTTGATACAGTGATTCAAATCGGTTCTGCAAAAGGTGTTGCGAGGTTTTTACAACGTGCCGGACGAAGCGGCCACTCCCCTTTTGAAACTTCAAAAATTTATTGTGTTCCCACGCATTCTTTAGAATTAATAGAAGCTTCTGCCTTAAAAGAAGCCGTAAAGCAGAATGTCATTGAACCTCGTGATCCACAGGTTTTATGTTTTGATGTGTTGGTTCAGTTTCTGATGACTTTGGCGATTGGCGACGGATTTTATCCCGAAGAAACTTACGAAAGAATCAAGCAAGTCTATACTTTTCAGGAAATTACGGATGAAGAATGGAAGTCAATCATTGAATTTCTGACGATTGGCGGAAGTGCACTGAAAAGTTACGAAGAATATCACAAAGTCGTCGTGATGGAAGACGGTTTGCACAAAGTGACTTCGCGAAGAATTGCGATGCTCCACCGAATGAATATGGGTGCGATTGTGAGCGATGCGATGCTGAAAGTGAAATTTATTTCCGGTGGATATATCGGAATGGTCGAGGAATATTTTATCTCAAGATTAAAAAAAGAAGAGAAATTTATTTTAGCGGGAAGAGTTCTGGAAGTGGCGATGATTAAAGATATGACGGTTTTTGTACGGGCTTCAAAAGGAAAAGCGCAGGCTCCGAGTTATTTGGGCGGAAGATTGCCACTGAGTTCTAATCTTGGTCAGTTTTTGCGTGAAAAATTGTCGAATGCTTTAAATCCGAAAGCTTCTGAGAAAGAACTGAAATTTTTGCATCCGCTTTTGATGAATCAGGAAGAGCGTTCGCATATTCCGAAAGATGATGAATTTTTGGTGGAAATGATTAAAAACCGTGAAGGTTATCATCTATTTATGTATCCTTTTGAAGGTCGTTTGGTTCACGAAGTGATGGCGGCTTTGATTGCTTTCAGGATTTCAAAACTGGCCCCGATTTCGTTTTCGATGGCGATGAATGATTATGGTTTTGAATTATTTAGTGATAACGAAATTCCGCTTAATGAAGAAAATTTAGGCAAAAT
>DLND01000001.1:0-2593 GCA_002476905.1 Flavobacteriales bacterium UBA7519 | reverse complement strand
TTAACGAGAGATAATCTGATGACCGATGTGATTTCCAGCATCAATGCAGCAGAAATGGCAAGAAGAAAATTCCGAGATATTGCGGTGATTTCCGGAATGGTGGTGCAGAATTTCCCCGGACAGCAACGTTCTAACAAATCGCTTCAAAGTTCGGCAGGTTTGATTTTTAAAGTCCTGGAAGATCACGATCCGAATCATTTTTTGGTGAGACAGGCTTATACGGAAGTTTTTAATATGCAGTTGCAGGAACAGCGATTGGTAGAAGCGTTTAAAAGAATTGAAAAATCGAAAATTATTCTCAAGTTTGCCAATGCCTTTACACCTTTGAGTTTCCCTATAAAAGTTGACAGTTTGAGGCAGACTTTGACGAGTGAAGATTTGGATGTGAGAATTCAGAAGTTGATTCAACAGGCGAAGAAATTGAAGTAATTAAATGAAAATAGCAACAAAAAATATAAATATTCAGAACGAAGTTTTTACTTTAACCAATCAGCGAGCATTGTTTTGGAAAAAAGAAAAAGCATTGATTCTCTCTGATTTACACATCGGAAAAACGGCTCATTTCCGAAAAAATGGAATCGCCCTTTCCGACCAGGTTTTCGAAAACGATTTGCAAAGATTATCTGTTCTCATCGAATATTTTAAACCAGAAAAGTTTCTCGTAGTTGGCGATTTGCTTCACGCAGGAGACAATTCAGGTGTCGATAAATTTTGTGAATGGAAAAACCAATTCCCAAATCTTGAATTTCATTTAATAGAAGGTAACCACGATAGAATATCAAAAAAATTAGAGTCCAAACTTTGTTTAAATTTCAGAGATGAATTTCTCGAAATTAATGATTTTATTTTCGTTCACGATTTTCAAAAAAAGAATGAAAAATTTCAGATTACGGGTCATATTCATCCAGGATTTGTTATCAACTCATCTGTGAAAAATATCAAACTGCCGTGTTTTGTGGTTTCAGAACATCAATTATTACTTCCTGCGTTCAGTGAATTCACCGGCCTTGACACAAAAAATCTCCCTAAAAAAGGGAAATTCTATGTTTTTACAGATGCTGAGATTTATGAGATTTAGTTTTTCTTTTTGAAAATAATACAGCAAATCAGCAAGGTTAAATTGACTAAAATTGAAAAACCATTGGATAAAATAATTGGCAATTCATCTTGCAAGATTCCGTACCAAATCCAAAGTGATAATCCTGTAATCAAGACCAGAAGCATCACAACGGAAATATCTTCGGCATTTTTTTCTTTGATAACTTTGATTAATTGTGGCATCATCGCAACAGATGTAATCCCACCGGCAACTAGACCAAGTACTTCTATATCCATTAATAATTATTTTTTCTTGTTATAAAAGATGCTTTATATGCTTCATCGCGTAATTTCTGAATCCTTCCCACAGGTTGTAATTCTTTAATACTTTCAAAAGGGTTGAATGATAAACCTTCCACCCACTTATTATTTTTATCAATTACTTCAGAAATTTTAATTGCTCCTATCGATACAAAGTCAGAATTTTTCCACATTTTATTCAATTGATTGACGGGTTGTTTTTCCAAATGATAACAATACTGCACCATCAACTCTAATTCGTAATTATTATCTTTTAAATAGTTTTCGATAGAATAATCAATATGTTTTTCATCGATCTTCGTAGTAGTATTTTTAGCAACTAATTTTAGTTTTACTAAATCATTTCCCAATCTGTACACACCTATGGAGTGATAATCAAAAGACAAGATAAAATGCTTTCGTTTTCTCAGAAATTTCAAAACTTCAGCCAAAAAAGAAGGATGAAATACATCTGGTAAAACCAAAAGAAAATTCTTCATTATCCTTATTAGATTCCAGAATTTTTGCAAAATGTTTCCGGCAAAAAACCTGTTAATTGAAATGAAAATTTTAAGAAATTGAGAAACATTATTAATCGGAAACAGGGGGAAATTCACCAGAGGGAAATTAGCAATTGTCTGCTTTTCATCAGAAATTTTAACCGAAAATCCATAAGCTGGAATTGTTCTTTTTTGAGAAACCAATTTCATATGTGCATTGGAAATCCTAATCAAACAATCTAATTTTTGTTTTGGAAAAATATGATATTTTTCTAAGTTTTCATTTGCAAAAAAAGTTCCTTTTAATGTTGAGTAAGCTGTAACGTGCGCATCTCTGGTTTTGTGACTTACATTATTAATTTTGTCCGATTTTGAAACAAAATGTTTAATTGCTGTACATGCTTTTTCCAGAAGCTTAAACTCTTTTGAAGTAAGGGAATCTAAGTCCGAGGTATATTTTATTTTGGAAGCCATACCGTTGTCCAAACTAAAATGAAGCCAAAAAAAAAGCTCCGAAAGGAGCTCAAGATATTTTGATTAAAATATGATTACTTGATTAAAGTAATATTGACAGCAGAAAAACCTTTTGGTGATTTTTCCTTTTCAAAAGAAACTCTGTTTCCTTTTTTCAAAGGCTGGTCTGCATTATTTCCGTGAAAAAAGACATTCTCTTTATTGTTATCTTCTGTGATAAAACCAAAGCCTTTATCACTTAAAAAAGTAACAATCCCCTTTTTCAATGTTTCTTCTGCTTC
>DLND01000005.1:2561-3826 GCA_002476905.1 Flavobacteriales bacterium UBA7519 | reverse complement strand
TATAAATTTCGGATACATTTTGTTGAGGACGTCAATCTGCTTTTTACCCATCGCTTTTCTCAGCGTGTCGGCCTCGCCTTTGGTAAAGTTGGCGAGTTTCTGAGACAAGAGCATTACCTGCTCCTGATACACTGTGATGCCATAAGTTTCTTCCAGATATTCTTGCGTTTCCGGTAAATCATAAATGATTTCTTCTGTTCCGTGTTTCCTGTTGATGAAATTCGGGATGTATTTAATAGGGCCGGGTCGGTACAGCGCATTCATTGCAATAAGGTCAGCAAAAACTGTTGGTTTCAGCTCACGCATATATTTTTGCATTCCCGGACTTTCATATTGGAAAATTCCGATAGTCCGCCCTTCTTTGAATAACTGATACGTTTTAGCATCATCCAGCGGAATAGCATCGGGGTCAATATCGATGCCGTGGCGTTCTTTGACCAGTTTAACGGCATCTTTAATAATCGTTAAAGTTCTCAGACCTAGAAAGTCCATTTTCAGTAGGCCTGCGCTTTCCGCAACAGAGTTGTCGAACTGGGAAACCAAAATATCGGCATCTTTCGCAGCAATGGTAATCGGAACAAGGTTGCTAACGGGTTCTGGTGTGATGATAACGCCACAAGCGTGGATTCCTGTATTACGGATGCAGCCTTCCATTTTTTTGGCACTTTCCAAAACGGAAAATCTAGAATCGTTTTCGTTGTTCAGGATGGCTTTCATTTCATCCACCAGTTGTTGCTCTTCCGGTTTTAGTTTATCGTATTTTGATAATGCTTTGGCGATATTCATCCCAGGTGTAGATGGAATTAATTTGGCAATCATATTGGTTTCCGGAATAGAAACATCCAAAACTCTTCCTGCGTCTTTGATGGCAGATTTTCCTCCTAAGACAGAATAAGTGATAATTTGCGCCACCTGATCCTGTCCATATTTGTCCACCACCCATTTAATAATTTTATCACGACCTTCATCATCAAAATCGATATCGATATCGGGCATAGAAACCCTTTCCGGATTTAGGAATCTCTCGAAAAGTAAATCGTATTTAATCGGATCCACATTGGTAATTCCAATACAATAAGCAACTGCAGATCCCGCCGCAGATCCACGACCTGGGCCAACCCAAACGCCCATATTTCTGGCCTCATTACAAAAATCTTGAACAATCAAAAAGTAGCCCGGATAACCGGTGTTGGCAATTACATCCAGCTCAAAATCAAGGCGTTCTTTTATTTCTGGCGTAATTCCTGTTTCTGTGTAACGTTTTT
>DLND01000005.1:0-2517 GCA_002476905.1 Flavobacteriales bacterium UBA7519 | reverse complement strand
GTTTTCCACCGTCTAAATCATCTTCCGGATGGATGAATTCTTGTGGGATATCAAATTTTGGTAGCAAAACATCACGCTTCAAAGTGTAAGGAGTGAATTTTGCCAAAAACTCTTCATAAGCTTCGAATGCATCGGGATAAGCAAGGAAAGTTTCTTTTAACTCGTCTGCATTTTTTATGTAATATTCATGGGTTGTGAGTCCTTTTCTTTTCCCGAATCCTTTACCAACAGGTGTCGATAATTTTTCACCATCTTTGATACAGCTCAAAATATCCTGAATGTTCGCATCGCTTTTATTGGTATAAAATGTTTCGTTTTGAGCAAGGATTTTTACATTATACTTATCTGCAAATTGCAGTAACACTTCATTCAAATGTTCTTCTTCCGGCAGTTTATGATTCTGGATCTGAACATAGAAATCGTCTCCAAATGTATTTTTCCACCATTGGAACAATTCTTCACCACGCTGTTCACCAATGTTTAGAATGGTGCTGGGAATATCTCCAAAAATCCCAGAAGTGAGGGCTATTAGACCTTCTTTATATTGCGCAATCAGTTCTCGGCTGATCCTTGGAACGCCAAAATAAAAACCTTTTTGGAAACCAATACTGGATAGTTTTACAAGATTTTTATAACCGTTAAAATCCTTCGCCAAAAGCACAACTTGTGTTCTTCTGTCCGGATCATCTTTTGTAAATTGTTTCTGCTCGTAGCGGTCAGAAATATAAAATTCGCAACCAACAATTGGAATCAGCGGATTGGCATTGGGTTCTTCCTCATTGAAAACCCCGCCTTTTTCCTCCGCTTCCTGCTTTTTAGCAAGATAATCTTTATGTTTTTTACTGATCTCGGAATTGGCGCTTTCTACTGCAGATACAAATTTGAATGCGCCCATCATATTGCCCAGATCTACCATTCCTACAGCAGGGAAATTATCCTGTTTGGCTTTGTTGATGAGGTCATTGATATTGGTAGTGGCGGTGAGTGTAGAGAAAACACTGTGGTTGTCGAAATGGAAATATTTTCCCAGATCAATTTCGTCCACACTGCCAAAGTCATTTTGTTTTTTCTTATTGTTGAAGCTGGCAACCTGTCTTCTGATGACAATTCCGAATGGTTTTATAGGATTTGGATTGGCAGCCTGATATTCTTTTAACTTGTCATCAGTGATTTTCAGGACATCTGCAGGAATTACACCAATTCTCATCATCTCGAAAAAAACTTGCGCAGTTGCATTTACGTCGGCGGCGGCATTGTGCGCTTCGTCAAATTTGTGACCGTATAGTTTTTCGTAGAGTTCTTCCAGTTTTGGAGATTTATATCTTCCGCCACGTCCGCCTTCCAATTTACAATAATCTGTTCCCAAAATCATCGTATCGGCTTTCGGTTTTTGCTGTAAATTATCGGTGATGTTTTTCCGAAGAAATTCGGCACCAACAATATTATAATCAAATTCTACATTATGACCGGAAACGACGGTGACTTTTTCCAGAACCTGAGCAAATTCTTCCAAAACTTCTTGCAGATCCCGGCCTTCTTCTTGGGCGATTTTTGTCGTGATTCCATGGATTCTGGCAGCGTTGAAAGGTATATCATAACCTTCCGGCTTTATGATATAGTCCTGATTTTCTATAAGATTTCCATCTTCATCGTGTAACTGCCAAGCAATCTGAACCATTCTGGGCCAGTTGTCGGAATCGGAAAGCGGTGCGTTGAAATTTTTGGGTAAACCTGTGGTTTCGGTATCGAAAACTAAATACATCTGCATTAGAAATTTGTGTAAAGTTACAGTTTTGACAGACAAAAAAAAAGTCTAAAAATATTATTGATTTAATAGTGTTAAAAAGATTATAAGTTGCTGAACGATTGATTATCTTTGCAAAAAATAGCTCCGATGACAAAAGTTTTGTTCAGTGTAAGTTTTTTATTTTCATTGTATTACATCAATGGTCAGGATCGTAAACTGAAAAATGAGTTTGCCTTACAGCGTGTTGAAAATGAAAAAAAATTAGATCAATTCCTTCCGACAACTTCCAAGCATTATTCTGATAAATCAGCTGAGGATCTTAAGAAAAATCTGGCCGGTTTTGCAGGTGATGTTCCACTTTTTTATTCCATTGAAGAGACCAGTGCCAACGCTACCTCTAACGTAGATGAGCTACAGGCAGGGACAGTTTCAGGGGTGCCTGCTGTAACAGGAAACGGTATCAAAATCACGATTTTCGATGCTGGACGTATTCAAGATACCCACGAGCAATTTGCAACTAACAGAGCGGTAAACAAAGAGGCTTCAACGGAAGCAAAACATTATCACGGAACTAATGTAAATAGTCTTTTAATTGGAAATGGATTGGCAACGGGTAATTTTACTCAAAGCAGTGTTTCCTATCCCAAAGCCAATGCAAAAGGGATACTTCCGCAAGCTGTGACAGATAATTATATGTTTGGAGCAACTACCATCAACGGTACTGTTCAGAATAATTATGAAAAGCTGGCGAGTTTGCCAGATCTTAATAT
>DLND01000164.1:9295-22006 GCA_002476905.1 Flavobacteriales bacterium UBA7519 | reverse complement strand
CGTCGTATCAATACTTTCGTGGCCGAGGAGATTTTTGATGCTCAAAATATCCATCCCATCTTCCAGAAGATGCGTCGCAAAACTGTGACGAAGCGTATGAACGCTAACTTCTTTCAAGATTTTTGCTGCTCTTGATGCCTGTTTTACCGCCCACTGAACGCCTCGTTGTGAGTAGCGGGAATCAAACTCTCCGCCGGCTCTTCCTTCTCGTGGCATTCCAAAGAGATAATCTTCTGGTTTTTCAGCTTCGATATACTTTTTGAGTCCCCGAATCAAATGCTCGGAAAGTGGCAAATAACGGTCTTTTTTGCCTTTTCCCTGAACCACTTTCAACTGTTTTCTATCAAAATCTAAGTCGCATAAACGCAGATTTCTAACCTCCATACAGCGCAATCCGCAACCGTAAAGGATGCCGATCAAAATTTTATGTTTTAGAAGCTTACACCCCGAAAGCATCTGCCAAACCTCCTGTTTACTAAGCACTACAGGCAGTTTTTTCTCTCTTTTAATTTCCGGAAGACTCAAAAAATCATAGCTCAAACCTTCCGATTTTAGCAGAAACCGAAGTCCGTAAACGGTGTGTTTAAAATATGACTGTGAAGGTGATTTTGATTTTTTCTGAAGGTAAAAAAGGTAATCGTGGATTTGCTCAGAATCGAGCTCTGTAGGAATTTTCCCAAAATGTAGCGACACCGCAGCCACGTGTCTGGAGTAATTTTGAAACGTACTTTGGCTCCTTCCCAACACCGAAACCGTACGTTCAAACCTTTGCAAAAGCTCCGCAAATCCCGGAACTTCGCGCTTTGCCTGATTGATCAATTTGTTTTCTCTGAGCTCTTCTAAACTCTTTTTTTTGTTGCCATTCTATTGATTTTTAATTAGTTTTACAAAGTAATCAAAAATATGCAGACGGGGCTACCGAAGGTTTAGTTCAACATAGTATTTGCAAAAGGCGGGGTTAAAGTCATTCTTTGAGCGTTTAGTGAAAATAGTGGCAAAAAATTTTCCACTTTTCCAAAGAAATTTGTAAGTTTGAAAAAGGGAAAAATTTTTGCTTCGGGAAGTAATTCTATTGAAATCTCGGTTATAAAAAGCCCGCACTTCGCGAAGCCGTTTCCCGTTATATGCCATTTTACCAAACCACCGGTAAAACAAAGACACTGACAGAATTATGGAATTAAAAGAAATCCGAGAAATTGTAAAGGTAATCATTTTTGACATTGAGAAAAATAAACTCAATTTGACTTATAGAAATTATGAAACTTTCTTGGAAAGAATTGGAATGGGCAAAAAGCGAAATTTCAAAATTCTGACAAAATTTGACTATCAATTCAAAAAGCAAAATCTTACACTTTGGTGCGGAAAGGAAGAAGTCAAAAAAATATCTTGGTTTAAAAAAGGCGAAACTGTAACTTTTAGAATGGCTGAAATTTCAGAAGCGAAAAACACAATGGATAAAAAGGAAAAAAGTGTAAAATATGACTTTGCAGGAAAAATAAATATTGCAAATGCTGAAAGTGGAATTGTTCCTTACGAGCACCAAGAAAAAGCGTTTTATAGCTTGAACCAAAAAATAATCAAGACCAACAAAAATCCGTTTGCTGGTTTGTTGGTTTTGCCGACAGGTGGCGGAAAAACTTTGACAGCTGGACATTGGATTGCAAAAAATTATCTAGACAAAGGCAAAAAAGTGCTTTGGTTGGCTCACAGACACGAACTTTTGGAACAAGCAAAAAGTACATTTGCCGACAAACTTGCTTTCAATGATATTTTTGAAACAAAAACCTCTTTCAACTATCGCATTATTTCAGGCATTCACGACAAACCAATCAACATAAGACCTTCGGACGATTTAATTATTTCAAGCAAAGACAGTCTGAATGCAGGTTTCAATCATTTATACAACAATTGGATTAAAGGAAATGCCGAAGAAATATTTTTGGTTATTGACGAAGCTCATCACGCAACTGCAAAAACATACAGAAAATTAATCCAAAATATTCAAGAAAATGTTTCACATTTTCAAATGCTTGGATTAACTGCAACGCCTTTCAGAACTGCGGAAAGTGAACAAGGATTATTGAAAAAAGTATTTCCAGACGACATCGTTTATAAAATAGATTTACGTACTTTAATTCGTTTAGGAATTTTATCCGAACCATATTTTGAAGAAGTAGCAACAGGATTAAATTTTATCAAAGATTTAACAGAAGAACAAATTGAACAACTGAATTATTTTGACATTGACAGCATCGGAACAGGAATTGCCAAAACGATAGCCGAAAATGACGAAAGAAATTTAACGATTGTCAACAAATATCTACTCAACAAAGAAAAGTACAAACAAACGATTGTTTTTGCTTTGAACGTTGATAACGCAATTGCTCTAAACGCTTTGTTTAAAGAAGCTGGCGTAAAATCCGATTATGTAATTTCCACCGTAAAAGACCAAGCAACTGGTGTTACCATTTCGAGCAAAGACAACAAAAACAAAATTGCAAAATTTAGAAATGAAGAAATTGAAGTTTTAATCAACGTCAATATTTTGACCGAAGGAACTGACGTTCCTAACGTTCAATCTATCTTTTTGGCAAGACCTACAATTTCCTCCATCTTGATGACACAAATGATTGGTCGTGGTTTGCGTGGTTTGAAAGCTGGCGGAACAAAAGAAGCTTATGTGGTAAGTTTCGTTGACGATTGGCAAAATCGTATTTCTTGGATTAATCCAGAAAAATTATTTATTGAAGATAATATCAATTTCAAAGATGTTGACAAAGAAACTAAAAAACAAATTTTGCGACTTGTTGCCATTAACAAAGTTGAAGAATTTGCAATTCTAACGAACAAAATTATTGACCCAGAAAAACGTGAAGAACTCGAAAAACTAAACTTTATCGAGCGTTTTCCTTTGGGGATTTATCAGTTCAGATTTTTGGAACAACACAACGACGAAGAACCGATAGAAAGAAATTGTGAAGTTTTGGTTTATGACAATATTTTACAATCTTACACGGATTTTGTAAACGCTTTACCAAGTTTCTTTGAACAAAATAATTTGACCGAAAGAGATGTTTTGGACGAAGACGAATTAGAAGAATTTGCAGAACAAATCGAAGAAGAATTTTTCAAAGGAACTTTAAAATATCCTGCTTATCATTTGCAAGATATTAAAGACATTTTACAGTATTACACCATACAAGACGAAGTTCCTGTTTTCATCGAACTGAAAGACAGAGAAAAATACGACATCGACAAAATTGCTTCGGAAATTATCGAAAAAGACCTTGGCGAAAAATCTCAAACCGAACTTATCAACAAAATTTGGGACAGCAACGAATTAGAATGGCAAACATTTTTCAACTTTGACAAACGTGGATTTTTAAGAGAAATCAATTTAGCAAAATCAAGAATAAATCATCCTGAACTTTTTCAACGAAAAGGTATAAAACCAACCGAAGAAAAAGAATTAAGAAACTACGAAAAACTAAAACTTCACGAATTGAGAGAGCAAGACCCGACTTATGAAAAATGGTTGCGTGACGAAGTTTTTAAGAAGTTTACAGACAAAGACGGATTTTATTTTAGTGCAGAAAGTGGTTACAAAAGCAAGAACAAATTGGACTTTCAAGTTGACCACATCAAACCAATGCACAATGGCGGACTGACAATTTTAGAAAACTTACAATTATTAACAAGAAGCGAAAACGCAAAAAAAGGAAATAAAGACTAAAAAAAACGGCATATAATAGCTAAGTTTTCGTTGCGTGCGAAGCACGGACAATGAAAACCCTGTTGAACGGAAGCTTCGGGAGCTTTTTTTAACATTATGGGTTTATCGACGGAAAATTTTAAAGATATTGAAGAGACTTTCAGAAAGGTCTCTTTTTTTGTACGTCTTTTTCAGTAATTTTACAAAGAAACTGATTTATGCGATTAGCTACCAAGTCCAAATCAACAGTCAGACAATTTACAAATCCTTCAATTTTATCGAAACAATTTCAAATTGCTTTTCCGCTTTGCCCAATTTCAATGTCACGCGATCGCCTACCTTTCTGTCCATAAAGATTTTCGCAATCGGAGAAGTAAACGCTATTTTTCCTTTTGCAACATTAGCCTCATCGACGCCCACGATTTGATAGTGCTGGATTTTGGGATCGGAATCTACCTTAAAGTACACTTCAGCACCAAACCTAACTATATTTTTTGGTTGTTTGGCAAGGTTAACAATTTTCGCAGATGAAATACGATCGAGTAACAATTGCAATTTCGCATTGATTAAATTGACGGCAATTCGATTTTCGTTCTCGTCCGAAATCAAGGTATTGTCGCGCTCGTGAATCATTTGATCACGTTCAGCGAGTAGCTCATCATAACCAAACTTCGTAACGAAGTTTACCGTACCGGAAGGTAAATCGGCACGAGGCGGAATCATCGGGAGTTCTTCCTGATCACCTTCTTTCACAAATCCTCTACTCATATATTCCAGTTATACATTTCCGTTAAACTTAAAATTACTGATATGTTTTGAGTTCAAAAATGTTACCATAAAAACTTAAGAGTTATAAGAATACAAAGTTTGCAAATCTTTTCCGAAAAGCAATTAACTACAAAGCACGCACTGCAGGAAATAGTTGCTAAAGCGCAATTGCTTCATTGTCTGCAATGTAAATATACATTTTTTAAGTAACTTCGCATTCTTCAGAAGGTAACTTTCGTCGAAAGATGCAACGGCGCTTAGCGTTGAAATGTTGGCTTTTTTAAAATTTAAAAAAATGTGGTTCAGAGATTTAACAGGATTTCAAGAGGAGTCTCCAGAAAATGTAAAAAGTAACTTAATTGTTGAAAATGATTATTTTATATCGTTGGCGAATTCTAAAAAATTCACTTTTGGGAAGTTAGAAATTCCGAGCTTGGAAGAACTAAGAAATCAAAACCCTCAACTTAATAACTACAATGGTAAAATTCGTGTAAGTGAGATTGTAGCAGATGTAAAAAATCTACACTATCTACCTGAAAACGAAAATGCATTATTTCAAGTTGCATCTCAATTTAATTTACTTGAAATGATTTATCCGAATATAACTCCAGAAATGGGAATTGACAGATATGAATTTGATAGAACGCAAGGTTCAATCTGTGCAATCTCTTGTGGAGCAGGAACAATTTACAGAAATTATTTTGTAGAAATAAATGGACAAATAGGCCAAACTGAAGAGCACCAAATTGATTGTTTAGAACTCATTGGAAAAGAATTAGATAATGAAAATCTAAATTTGTGGAAAATGAAAAACGGATATGCTCTGCTTTCTCACAATGGACTTCTAACCATTAATAAAAAAATTGCTCAACTCAATAATACTGAAAGAGAAAGATTAAAAGGAAAACTTAAAGTTGGAATACAATGGCAAACTGAAGTTACAATTTCCGAATTAAAACAAAAAGTTTCTCAAATCTATTGTTCTGCTTTACCTGTTGGATATAGCCAGATAGAATCATTTTATTGGGAATATTTTGCCAGGATTATTCTTGAGGCATTATACGAGGCAACTCTTTACGCAGGGATGTTAAACATGGAAAAAAACAATTCGGATTTGGTTTATTTAACTTTAGTTGGAGGTGGAGTTTTCGGGAATGAAGAATATTGGATTTTAGAATCAATGCAAAAAGCAATTGAAAAATTCAAAAATGTCCCCTTAAATGTTAAGATTGTTAGCTACGGAACGCCAAACTTGAATTTGAAAGAATATTTTGAAGAAATCTAAAAAATATTTCAGCTTATAACCAAAGTTTTGTTGGGTTTGAAAAGAGGATAATCAAACTCCTGTTGAACGGAAGCTGTGGGAGTTTTTTTACTCGTTATGGATTTGTGGACGGATAATTTTAAACAATGCTTTAAGCCGGAAAAATGCTTTTGGAGGTAATATCATAGGTAAAGCAGTTGGAACTTTCGATTATGACGGAAACCGGCTTGAAGTCTAAAATGTAGACTAAAACGGAAGCTGCGCAAACTCTCCCGACTTTGAGCAAATATTTACAAAACTGCTGATCAAAAATAAAAAACCCTTTCAGCGTTTTCAACTCTGAAAGGGTTAACTTTTTTTATTGGTAAATATTACTTCTTTTTCGCCGGCGCTTTTTTCGCAGCAGACTTTTTAGCGGTAGTTGCTTTCTTCGTAGTCGGTTTCTTTTTCTCGGCAAAAGCTTTCGGATCCTGCTCGGTGATCCATTTCTTCACTTCATCCAGAGAGATCTCTTTCAGCTCTTCGGCTTCATATTTAGTATCGTCTGCCTTTTTCGGGATCTTAAAATTCGCCTTTCCAAATTTGATAAATGGACCCCAACGACCATTCTCTATGGCGATTTTTTCTTTTTCCCACTGCTGAATGTAACGGTTAGCCTCTTTATCCAGCTTGGCATCAATCAGTTCATTGATGTCGCTCTGGGAAAGATTATCGAAGTCATATCTTTTTGGTACATTGACAAAGATACTCTTGTATTTGATAAACGGTCCGAATCTTCCTGTTCCTTTTGTTACAGGCTCGCCTTTATAAGTGGCAATTGGCGCATCGGCTCTTTTCTTTTCGTTGATGATTTCTTCTGCTCTTTCCTGATTCACGGACAGCGGATCTTCGCCTTTAGGAATGCTGATATACGTTTCTCCCCATTTCACATAAGGACCAAATCTTCCCACGCCCACAGAAACCGGCTGACCGTCCACCTCTTGAAGATCAAATGGCAGCTTGAACAGCTCCAAAGCTTCTTCCAAAGTAATGGTTGCTATATTTTGATTGGCCATCAGTGATGCGAATGTCGGTTTCTCCTCATCATCCTGCTCCCCAATCTGGATCATCGGTCCGAATCTTCCAATTCTAGCGTGGACATTCTTACCGCTTTTCGGATCTACACCCAGGATTCTTTCGCCGGTTGCCCTGTCAGCATTTTCTTCCACATCTTCAATTCTCGGGTGGAACTTGGAGTAGAAATCCGTCATCATTTCCTTCCACTTCTGGTCGCCATTGGCAATCTCGTCAAAGCCTTCTTCCACTCTTGCAGTGAAGCCGTAGTCCAAGATTTCAGCAAAATTATCGGTTAAGAAGTCATTCACTACTTCGCCAATGTCCGTTGGAACAAATTTATTCTTATCTCCGCCAAACTTCTCTTCGAGAACTTCTTTCTTCACACCAGATTTGCCCAATGTCATCTTAACGATCTCTCTTGTCTGCGGCTCTATTTCTCTCTTATCTACATACTCACGGTTCTGGATCGTCTGGATTGTGGGTGCATACGTAGATGGACGTCCGATTCCCAGTTCTTCCAACTTCTTCACCAATCCTGCTTCGGTAAATCTTGCAGCTGGTTTTGTGAATTTTTCTGTTGCCGTGATGGTTTTATAATCTAGGATTTCTCCTACTTTTACTTTTGGTAATAGCTTTTCATTGCTATCATCGTCATCATCTTCTGTTTTTACGATGCCATAAGCCTTGAGGAAACCATCGAATATAATCACTTCTCCCTGCGCTTCAAAATGCTGAGGCAATTTCGGATTCCCGATTTCTATCACCGTTTTCTCGATTTTGGCATTCTCCATCTGGGAAGCAAGCGTTCTTCTGTAAATCAATTGATACAGCTTATTTAGCTGCGCATCGCCTACGGTTTTCACCGAAAAATCTGTCGGGCGAATGGCCTCGTGCGCTTCTTGTGCTGAAGATGATTTTGTTGTATAATTTCTTGGCTTAGAATAATTTTCGCCGTATTCTGAAAGAATCTGAGCTTTCGCACCATTGATCGCTTCCTGAGAAAGATTCACGGAATCCGTTCTCATATAGGTAATGAATCCTTCCTCGTAAAGTCGCTGCGCCAGTCGCATGGTAGTGGTAACATTATATCCTAGTCTGGAAGATGCTTCCTGTTGCAATGTAGATGTTGTAAATGGAGCCGAAGCGGTTCTGGTTCCCGGTCTGGTTTCTACATTCAGAACTTTGAATTCTGTGGTTTGAGCTTGCTGCAGAAAAGTCTCTGCATCTGATTCCTTCTCAAAATCTTTTTTAAGTTTTGCCGCAATTTCCTGCTTTCCATCATTCAGAAAAACCCCTTCTACTTTGAAGCTTGGTTTCGGTACAAATTCACGGATTTCTTTCTCTCTCTCTACAATCAATCTTACTGCCACAGACTGCACTCTTCCCGCAGACAATCCTGTCTTCACTTTTTTCCACAGCACGGGCGACATCTCGAAACCAACGATCCTGTCCAGAACTCTCCTCGCCTGCTGAGCGTTTACCAAATTCTGATCAATATCTCTCGGATTTTCAATCGCTTTTAGAATGGCATTTTTTGTAATCTCGTGGAAAACAATTCTTTTTCGGTTTTCAGGTTTCAATTTTAATTCTTCAGCAAGATGCCACGCAATCGCTTCACCTTCGCGGTCTTCATCGGACGCCAGCCACACCATTTCTGATTTTTTTACTGCGGCCTTCAGCTCGGTCACGAGTTTCTTTTTATCGGCAGAAACTTCATAGTCGGGTGTAAAATTAGAAAGATCTATTCCCATCCCTTTTTTAGGCAGATCACGGATGTGTCCAAAGCTGGATTTGACCTCATAATCCTTACCTAAATACTTCTGAATCGTTTTTGCTTTTGCCGGAGACTCGACGATGACTAAATTTTTTGACATCCTAGAAAAATTTTTGCAAAAGTAGGAGTTTTTTTATTATCAATTTCTGCAAAACTCATTTCTACTGTCTATACCTTATATATATTGTTGAGTTTTACTATAAAATTACAAGAGTAATGACTATTAATATCTACTTTTTTCACTAAATTCGCAGACTTAATAAATAAAGAACACGATTTTTAGACGTTGATAATGAATAAGTTCGCAGAATACAAAAACCTAAATCTTACCGAAACTGCTAAAACCATTGCAGAATTCTGGAAAAACAATGACACTTTTAAAAAATCCGTGGAAATCCGCCAAGGACAACCGGAATTTGTATTTTACGAAGGACCGCCTTCCGCCAATGGAATGCCGGGAATTCACCACGTTATGGCAAGAGCGATTAAGGATATTTTCTGCAGATACCAGACCCAAAACGGAAAACAGGTTTTCAGAAAAGCAGGTTGGGATACACACGGACTTCCTGTGGAACTGGGCGTTGAGAAAGAATTGGGTATTACCAAAGAAGACATCGGCAAAAAAATCAGCATCGAAGAATACAACGAAGCTTGTAAAAACGCCGTGATGCGCTACACCGATGTCTGGAACGATATGACCGAGAAAATTGGCTACTGGGTAGATATGGAAAATCCGTACATCACCTACAAACCAAAATATATGGAGTCGGTTTGGTGGCTTTTGAAGCAAATCTACAACAAAGGTCTGATTTACAAGGGCTACACCATCCAGCCTTATTCTCCGAAAGCGGGAACGGGGTTGTCTTCACACGAAGTGAATCAGCCTGGAGCTTACCGTGATGTGACCGACACGACTGTTGTAGCACAATTCAAAACTTTACCGGAAACTTTGCCGTCATTTTTACAAGGTTTTGGCGATGTTCATTTCTTGGCTTGGACGACAACGCCTTGGACATTACCATCTAACACGGCTTTGACTGTTGGTCCAAAAATCGACTATGTTTTAGTCAAAACGTTCAATCAATATACTTTTGAACCTATTAATATTGTTTTAGCAAAAGCGTTGACAGGAAAGCAATTCGGAAAGAAATATGTAGAAGGAAGCGATGAAGATTTCGCAAACTATACTTCCGAGAACAAAACTATTCCTTATCAGATTTTAGCAGAATTCAAAGGTGCTGATTTGGTTGGGATTAAATATGAGCAACTTTTAGATTACGCAAAACCTTACCAAAATCCGGAAAATGCGTTTAGAGTAATTTCTGGAGATTTTGTAACAACGGAAGACGGAACGGGAATAGTGCACACCGCGCCAACTTTTGGTGCAGATGATGCGAAAGTGGCAAAAGAAGCTTCCCCGGAAGTTCCGCCAATGCTGGTTTTGGATGATAACGGAAATCCAGTTCCTTTGGTAGATTTGCAAGGTCGATTCTTATCTGTTGTTAATGATGAAATCTATGGTTTTGCGAACGAATACGTGAAGTCTGAATATCTCAATGATGAAGAAAAAGCAACAGAATTCAATATTCAGAAAGAAAATTTAAAATCAATTATTGCTGATCTAAAAGTCTATCTTTCTGTAGATGAGAGAATTGCTCTTAAACTAAGAAAAGAAAACAAAGCCTTCAAAGTTGAAAAATATGTTCACAGCTATCCACATAGCTGGAGAACCGATGAGCCCTTGTTATATTACCCATTAGATTCTTGGTTCATCAAAGTAACTGACGTAAAAGACAGAATGTTCGACTTGAACGAAACCATCAACTGGAAACCAAAATCCACAGGTGAAGGCCGTTTCGGGAATTGGCTGAAAAACGCCAACGACTGGAATCTTTCCCGCTCAAGATATTGGGGAATTCCGTTGCCAATCTGGAGAACGGAAGATAAGAAAGAGGAAGTAATCATTGGTTCTATAGAGGAATTATACAACGCAATAGAAAAATCCATTGAAGCAGGTTTCCAGAAAGAAAATCCGTTCAAAGATTTCGAAATTGGAAATATGTCTGAAGAAAACTACGCAAAAGTAGATCTTCACAAAAATATTGTCGATCAGATTACGCTGGTTTCCGAATCAGGAAAACCAATGAAGCGTGAAAGCGATCTGATAGATGTTTGGTTTGATTCCGGAGCGATGCCTTATGCGCAATTGCATTATCCGTTTGAAAACAAAGAGCTAATTGACAACAATAAAGCTTTCCCAGCAGATTTCATCGCAGAAGGCGTAGATCAGACGCGTGGCTGGTTTTATACGCTTCACGCCATTGCAACAACAGTTTTTGATTCTGTAGCTTATAAAAATGTAATGAGCAACGGACTTGTTTTGGATAAAAATGGCGTTAAAATGTCAAAATCCAAAGGCAATACTATTGATCCTTTTGAAACCATTTCCACTTACGGACCAGATGCGACACGCTGGTATATGATTTCCAATGCGAATCCTTGGGAAAACCTGAAATTTGACATTGAAGGTATTGATGAAGTGCGCAGAAAATTCTTCGGAACACTTTATAACACCTACTCTTTTTTCGCTTTGTATGCCAATGTTGACGGATTTAATTATGCTGAAAAACAAGTTGAAGACAGACCGGAAATTGACCGTTGGATTTTATCTGAACTGAATCTTTTAATCAAAGACGTCAAAGCATTATACGAAGATTATGAACCCACGAGAGTGGCGAGAGAAATCAGCACTTTTGTGAATGACAATCTATCCAACTGGTATGTAAGACTTTGCAGACGACGTTTCTGGAAAGGCGATTACAGCGATGATAAAATCTCTGCCTACCAAACTTTATACACCTGTCTGGAAACGGTTGCGAAACTTTCTGCACCAATTGCACCATTCTTTATGGATCAGCTGTTCCAGGATTTGAATAAAGTGACCGGAAAAGATTCTGTAAATTCTATTCACTTAACAGATTTCCCTGTGGCAGATGAAAGTCTGATTGATACAGATTTGGTAGAAAAAACGCATTTGGCTCAAACCATCACAAGTATGGTTTTCTCTCTTAGAAAGAAGGAAAATGTGAAGGTTCGTCAGCCGCTTCAAAAAGTGTTGATTCCTGTCTTAGATAAGAAAACTGAAGAGCAGATTTTGGCAGTTGCAGAATTAATAAAACAAGAAGTGAATGTTAAAGAATTGCAGCTAATCAATGCGGAAGAAGCTTCTCATTTAATTATTAAACAAATTAAACCGAATTTCAAAACCTTAGGTGCGAGATTAGGAAAGGATATGAAAACTGTTGCCGGAGCAATTTCTAGTTTCACTACAGAACAAATTGCAGATCTTGAAAAAAAAGGAAAAGCAGACGTTTCCGGTTACGAAATCACGGTTGAAGATGTAGAGATATCCACCAAAGACATCCCAGGATGGACTGTGGCTAGCGAAGGCAAAACGACTGTGGCATTAGATTTGACACTGACGGAAGAGTTGAAAGCTGAAGGGATCGCAAGAGAATTGATAAACAGAATTCAGAATCTGAGAAAAGATAAAAATTTCGAATTAACAGACAGAATTTCTATCCGACTAGAAGAATCTTGCGCTTTCAAAAAAGAATTTATTAACAATCAAATATATATTTCGTCAGAAGTATTGTCGGATAAAATAGAATTTGTAAATTCACTTTCAAAATTTGAAGAAATAGAGATAGATGAAGAAAAATTCCGTATTGAAATTGAAAAAATATAGTTCATATTACTTTTTTATTAAGGATTTATGAATTGAAGTTTCAAGCGGATCATTTTTCGAATTTTATCTTTATTCTTGTCGACTGAAAATCTTGCGATGGCGCATCGCAAATTAAATTAAAATTTGAACAATTAATAACTAGATGGAAATGGCAGACGAAAAACTAAGATATAGTGACGCTGAACTTCAGGAATTTAAAAAATTAATTCAGGATAAAATTGCAAAAGCAGAGAATGATCTCGGCCTGATTAAAGAAAATTTTATCAATAATCAGAATAACGGAACGGATGACACATCCCCTACGTTCAAAGCTTTTGAGGAGGGTGCGGAAACGCTGAGCAAGGAGCAAAATGCCATACTGGCGTCTAGACAAGAAAAGTTTTTGCGCG
>DLND01000164.1:0-9263 GCA_002476905.1 Flavobacteriales bacterium UBA7519 | reverse complement strand
TAAAACATGCACTGATCCGTATTGAAAATAAAACTTACGGTGTTTGCAGAGTTACGGGAAAATTAATCCCTAAAGAACGATTGCAAGCCGTGCCGCACGCTACACTAAGCATTGAAGCGAAAAATATGCAGAGATAATCTACTCACTATTAAAAAATAAAGTCCGAATTTCTGATTATATAAATTGGAAATTGGGACTTTTTTCATATTACAAATGATGTTTTTAGTTATTATTTTGGCCGTAGCTGTTGTTATCATGTACTTTGTCAGCAGAAATCAATTTGTAAAAAACATATTCCAAAAGGAAGAAAAATATTACACCATTGATGATGCGTTTAATGCTAAAAGAAAAGAACGGCAAGACGAAATTGATCATTTACTTAGTAAAATAGGCGAAAACGGACTTGCTGACCTCACAGAAAAAGAACGACAAAGACTGGATGAGTTATCTAAGAAATGAGTTACATTTGCAAAAATTTTTTCTTTCAGAAAAATAATTAATAAGACAAAATGGAATCTATCATTGTACATCCGAAAAACTCTATGGAACTAACAGCACTGAAAAGTGTACTGAAGGAGATGGGCATCGAGTTTGAAAAATTTCACACCAGAAATCACTTTCATAACCAGAAAACTGTTAAAAAAATCAACGACAGAAACGAGAAAAAATCCCCAAAACCTAATAAACCTAAAGGATTGTAATGAAAAAAATTATCCTTATCACTTTTATTATCCTATTAATAGATCAGTTTTCCAAAATCTACGTCAAGACACATTTTTTCCTTGGTGAGAGCATCAATGTATTTGGATTGAACTGGTTTAAGCTAACCTTTGTAGAAAATCCAGGAATGGCTTATGGGCTGCATTTTGGCGGACTGTGGGGGAAATATACACTGATTATTCTTAGAATTGTTTTGGCAATCGGGATGGTTATGCTGTTCAAAAAATGGCTGAAGGAAGGAGCTTCCAATTACCTTATCATACCAATGTCTATGATTTTTGCAGGTGCAATCGGGAATGTTTTTGACGGAATTTTTTATGGTATTATTTTCGACAGCGGTACATTTTACGACGCAGCTTCCGAAACCTGGGTAGATTATTCCGGTGTTTCCAAACTGGTTCCGATTGGACAAGGTTACTCTGACCTAATGAAAGGTTGTGTGGTAGATATGCTGCATTTTCCTTTGGTGGATACAACCTGGCCAGATTGGATTCCTATTTTGGGAGGCAACAGAATTGAATTTTTCAAATACATTTTCAACGTTGCAGATAGCTCTATAACGCTTGGCGCATTGTTTTTATATATTTTCCGTAAAAAAGCTTTTCCAAACGGCTTGGATTTTTAAAACTTTTTTGAATTGAAAGACAAAAGTGAAATTATTTAAAAATTTAATCAGAATATTCCTGCTGCTTCTAGTGGCAGGATTTGTTTTTATTATTTTACCAATTATTCCATTGTTACGGGAAATGATTTCCTGATTTCATATTATCCGTCTAAACCTCCGAAAGTAAAAACCACTATTGTTTCGGGATGTAATAAATTTTCGGGAACATCTTGCCAAAGCAAAAGCTCACTGGTCTAAATCAAGATTGAAATCAAACAAGCCAATACTTTGTTAAACATTATATCTTTCCTATTTTTGTGTACTGAATTTTAGAAAATCTAAAATCTAAAATCTATAATCTAAAATCTAAATGTCTAGAATCCTGACCGGAATACAAGCCACCGGAACACCGCATCTCGGAAACCTTTTGGGAGCGATTATTCCCGCTATCGAATTATCAAAAAAAGCAGAAAACGAATCTTTTTTATTCATTGCCAATCTGCATTCTTTAACCCAGATTAAAGATGCAAAGGAATTGAAACAGAATACTTACGAGATTGCTGCAGCTTGGCTTGCCTGCGGACTGGACACGGAAAAAACTTTTTTCTACAGACAAAGCGATATCCCGGAAACCTGCGAGTTATCCTGGCATCTTTCCTGCTTTTTTCCTTACCAAAGATTGACATTGGCGCATTCTTTCAAAGATAAAGCAGACCGTCTGCAGGATGTGAACGCCGGATTGTTCACGTATCCTATTCTGATGGCTGCCGACATTTTACTCTATGATGCCGAGATTGTTCCCGTAGGCAAAGACCAGCTTCAACATCTGGAAATTGCAAGAGATGTGGCTTCAAGATTCAATAATCAAATGGGAGAAGTTTTTGTTTTGCCAAAAGCAGAACTGGAAGAAAACACCAAATACGTTCCCGGAATAGACGGCCAGAAAATGTCAAAATCCAGAGGCAACATTATCAATATTTTTCTTCCAGAGAAAGAACTGAAAAAACAGGTAATGTCTATTGAAACCGATTCTACACCGCTTGAAGAGCCAAAAAATCCGGATACTGATAAAGTATTTGCGATCTATAAACTCATCGCAACGCCGGAACAGACTGAAGAACTGAGAGCGAAATATCTTGCCGGAAATTATGGCTACGGCCATGCCAAAAAAGAATTGTTGGATCTGATCCTGACCAAGTTTACAAAAGAAAGAGAAACATTCACCTACTATATGAATAATCTGGACGAGCTGGAAGCGAAACTTCAGGAGGGTGCAGAAAAGACAAGAGTCATCGCAAATCAGACCATTAAAAGAGTAAGAGAAAGCTTGGGAATTTAAACTCTCACTTTAGAAAATTAAAATTCCTCTTCAAAAAATTGGAGAGGAATTTTTTTATAGATACTGTTTCAGTTCTGACAGGTTTTTGATAAATTTTAATCCATCTTCCTGAGGATTTTCATCCAGAACATCGAAAAAAATTACATCGATTCCAAAGTTCTGCGCACCTTTTACATCAGCAATCCAGTCATCACCAATTAGAATACTTTCGTTTTTTTCAGCTTTTGCAAGATTAAGAGAATATTCAAAAATTTCTGGCCGAGGTTTTCTAATGTTGACAGAATCTGCACTGGTAATCGTTTCAAAAAAAGCAGCAATTCCGGACAAGATGCATTTCCTTTCCGTTACTTCCTGGAAGCCATTGGAAATAATGTGCATTTTGTAGTGTTTACCTTTTAAATAATTAAGCACCTCTAAAGCGCCATCCACCAATTCATTATATTTCAGAATTTCGTCTAGGAAGTGGTGTTCAAAATAATCAGCAAGTGTCGCATCATCTACTCCAAATTTTAAGAATGTATAATAGAAACGGTGTTTCCTGAGATAGTCTTTATCAATTTCTCCATCTCGGATTTGTTCCCAAAGTTTTTCGTTAATGACATGATATGCGGAATGAAACTCCTCAAAATCGATCTGATATTTTTCTGCTATTTGCTTTTTTGAAAATAAATCTCTGATGGTGAGGTATGCATTCTTGCGGTGATCCCAAAGTGTATTGTCGAGGTCAAAAAAAATGTGCCTTATATTTTTCATAAGGCACAAATCTAGTCAAATTTTTATCCATGTAGGAAAGCTCCGTCATAAAATCAATTATTTAATCCAAAAATAAATTCTAGTTTTTAGAAACTAAAATGGTTTTCTTCATTTTAGTTTTCATTGGCTGAAGATTTTTAGAATACGACAGCAGAAAATCGATGGTTTCTTTTTCTGGCATCAAAGCTTTTTTTGTTAAAGTGTCGTTTTTTTTCATAAGCAAAAACTTTACAACAATAACGCCAAAAAAAAATCTTTATTATATTATTTTGTTAAAACTATTTTATGCTCCTCCATGATTTTTCTAAGGTTGATGAGCGCATATCTCACTCGGCCAAGTGTTGTGTTGATGCTCGTCTCTGTGTGATCCGCTATTTCTTTGAAACTTAACCCATCAAAATATCTTAGTTTAATCACTTCTTGCTGGTTTTCCGGAAGCAAAACTAGCATTTTTACAAGATCTTCATTAATTTGATTTTCTATCAGCATGTCTTCTATATTACCATCTGGTTCCTTGATGATATCAAAAATAGAAAATTCTTCGTTTTCAAAAGAGGTTTCAGAAATCTTTATATTCTTGGACTGAAGACGGAAGTGATCAATGATTAAATTATGCGCAATCCGTTTTGCCCAGAGAATAAATTTATTCTCTTCTTTATATCGGCCTTCTTTCAGCGTAACGATCACTTTTATGAATGTATCCTGGAAGATGTCATTTGCCAGATCTTCATCCATCAACTTGTAGTAGATGAATGTGAACAGGTCTTTCTTGTGTCGGTTTATTAATGTAGAAAGGGCCTTCTCATCGCCATTCTGATATTGGAAAATCAGTTTGCTGTCCGTTTGCGTTTTCATAACTTTACTCTTACTTTTTGAACCCAACTATCAACTCAGATACTTTTGTGACTGGTTTGAGAGGGCTCAGTTATTATTTTTTAAGAGTAGAGTTTTTCTATACGCAAAATTTAGGTTTGTAAAAATAATAAAAAAGTCTAAACAAAACGTTAATGAATTGTTAAACTTTCGTTTTTGTTTAATTTGATTCAGAAAAAACTATTTAGTTAAATCATTAATGGCGACAATCGGGATATTTATTGTGAAATTGATATTAAACCCTTTCAGTTCTTTTCCATTGATTCCGCTTTTGTCCAGAGAAAAACCATAACCTCCCATCAGATCTACAATTCCGAAAAGACTGAAACCTACTTTTGGCGCAATATATTTATTGGTCGCTTCTGCGCCAGCTACGAAATAGTAGGAATGATACAAATCCACATTTCTTTCAAAGTTGAAAAGAAAATCAGCCTGAATTTTTGGCATTATTGCAAATTTCTGATTTACAGAGCCCATCAAGACAGATAATCCTGTCCGGAAAACCACGTCATCAGTACTCAGAAAAAGCAATTTACCACCCACTTCTCCAAAACTTGAGTTTTGATAGGAATAACCAGCAGTAACTAATTTGTGCATTGTAACTTGTGACTTTACAACACCACAAAAGCTAAAAAAAAGAAGGGCTGAATATATAAATGATTTCATTGATTAATTTAAATTGTTCACAAAAATAGCAAAAGTGATGCTCGAATGGACTAGAAAATAAAAAAACTGCTTTATTCAAAAAAATAAAGCAGTTTCAAGATTTCTAAAGTTTGGATATTTTACAATCCGAATTCTATTTTGACATCGTCTACACGATCCAACTTCTCCCAAGTGAAGAACTCAAGATCTTTCAATGTCAACTCATTTTTATGTCCTTTGTTGAAGGTTTTATCTGCCACATAATAATCCTTACCCATATGACCATAAGCGGCCGTTTCTAAATAGATAGGATTTCTGAGTTTAAGATTTTTTTCTACGGCGTAAGGTCTTAGGTCAAATAATTTCTGAACTCTTTTTGCCAATTCGCCATCGTTGATATCCAGTTTAGAAGTTCCACAAGTGTTGATGTAAAGACCACAAGGCTCTGCCACACCAATCGCATAAGAAACCTGAACCAAAACCTCATCTGCAACACCAGCTGCTACCAGGTTTTTAGCAATATGTCTTGTAGCATAAGCTGCGCTTCTGTCAACTTTGGAAGGATCTTTTCCGGAAAACGCACCACCTCCGTGAGCACCTTTTCCACCGTAAGTATCTACGATGATTTTTCTCCCCGTGAGACCTGTATCTCCGTGAGGACCACCGATTACAAATTTTCCAGTTGGGTTGATATGGTATTTGATGTCACCGTTGAACAATTCCTGGATTTCCGGCTTCTGTTTAGCCTTAACTTTAGGAATTAGAATCTCGATAATATCTTTTTTGATTTTAGCTAACATTGCTTCTTCGCTCCCAAAATCATCGTGTTGCGTAGAAACAACAATACTGTCGATTCTTACCGGTTTATGATCATCAGAATACTCGATTGTTACTTGAGATTTCGCATCTGGTCGCAAGTAAGGAATTGCATTTCCTTCTCGTCTAAGATCTGCCAATTCTTTTAGAATTTGATGCGCAAGATCCAAAGCCAAAGGCATATAATTTTCAGTTTCATTGGTAGCGTAACCAAACATCATTCCTTGATCTCCTGCACCTTGAGCATTGGCTCTCGCTTCGAAGTCCGTTTCATCCAAGGTTCTGTCTACACCTTGATTGATGTCCGGAGACTGCTCGTGGATTGCTGAAATCACACCACAAGAATCACCATTAAACATATATTCACTTTTCGTGTAACCAATTTTATTGATGACATCTCTCGCTATATGCTGCACATCTAGATAAGCTTCTGATTTTACTTCACCAGCCAGAACAACCTGACCTGTGGTAACTAAAGTTTCGCAAGCCACCTTTGAATTTTTGTCATAAGCCAAAAAATGATCGATAAGCGCATCGGAAATTTGATCGGCAATTTTATCCGGGTGTCCTTCTGAAACTGATTCGGACGTAAATAAATAAGACATATTATTCCTTTTATATTTTTAATGTTTTGAGGCTGAAAAATACGGATTGCAAAAGGAACTAAAAGAGAAAAATCTGTTTTAGCATTTTTTAGTGAGGTTGCAATCAGTCAAAGTTCTCCTCCGTTATTCAAAATTCGACCGCAAAAATACACACAATAATTTAGATTTCAAAATCAATTCCTACTAAATGAATATGAATTTACTCAGGTTTGATACTGACGTAATTTTCAGAATCTTTATAGTAGTTAAGTCGTTTTTCCATAGAAACGCGGATCTCCGAAATCAACTCATCAATAATTTTCTGTTTGTAAGTCGGTTTGTAATAAATCAAGCTTATTTCCCTGTAAGGAAAAGGCTTTATGAATCGTGAAACTTTTTGTTTTTGCTCTGCAGACAGTTGCTCCACTCCCATTTCTGGTAGAATCGTAATTCCGCCCACTTTATCTACCATTTGAATCAACGTGTTGATATTAGAAGCCAAAAATTCGAGATTACTTGGTTTCAGAGAATTTTCTTTCAGATGACAGATGTTCTCGAATTGTGTTCTCAGACAATTACCTTCCTCCAAAAGCCACACCTTATCCACATCAATATCCTCCGGGACTACGAAGCGATCTTTTTTAGTTTCTGTTTCTTGATTACCCGAATACAGCATCAGTTCCTCATTGAAAAGAAAATCCTGATAGAACTCATCTGCCGCCGCGTAAGGTGTAGAAATGATTCCCGCATCCAATTCCCCGGATTTTAGAGCTTTTATAATGCTTTCCGTCGTCATTTCCTTGATATTCAATTCAATTTGAGGATTTTTTTTAAGGAAAGAAAAAATCTCGTTTGGCAACACATAACTTGAGACGGTCGGTATGATCCCAAGATTTAGTTTTCCTGCAAGAATATTGTTCAGAAAATTGGCTTTGTTCTTTAATTCCATGACGGAATCGATCACTTTCTGAGCTTCCTTAATGATTTCCGCACCCGCATCGGTAGTTCTTATGGGATGCGTGGTCCTGTCAAAAATCTTGACATCCAGCTCATCTTCAAACTTTTGAATCATTGCGCTGAGCGTTGGCTGGGTAATAAAACAGGCTTGTGCAGCTTTTCCAAAATGTTTATATTTATCTACTGCAATCAGATATTCTAGCTGTTGTATATTCACGACTTAGTAATTAATTTTATCTATTACAAATATAATTATTAATTTGTTTCATAAATAGCTTTTTTTATCGAATTTCGCAAAATCAACAATGAAGTAAATTATAAAATCTAACATATGGAAAACAGAAAAAAACTCACAAACGCCGTTGGCTCACCTTATTACGAGCATCAGGATTCTCAAACTGTAGGACCGAGAGGCCCCGTTTTGCTACAGGATTTTATTCTACAGGAAAACCTTGCTCATTTTGTGAGAGAAAGAATTCCTGAGAGAATTGTACACGCCAAAGGTTCCGGCGCATATGGTACTTTTACCGTGACCCACGACATTAGCCAATACACTAGGGCAAAACTGTTTTCCAAAGTGGGAAATTCCTGCCGAATGTTTGCAAGATTCTCAACTGTAGGTGGAGAAATGGGAAGTGCAGACACCGAGAGAGATCCTAGAGGTTTTGCCTTAAAATTCTACACCGAAGACGGAAACTGGGATCTGGTGGGAAATAACACACCTGTTTTCTTTATTAAGGATGCAAAAAAATTCCCTGATTTTATCCATACTCAAAAACG
Organism: Flavobacteriales bacterium UBA7519; assembly: GCA_002476905.1. GTDB lineage: Bacteria > Bacteroidota > Bacteroidia > Flavobacteriales > Weeksellaceae > Epilithonimonas. The sequence continues at coordinate 1,192 of DLND01000164.1, read as the reverse complement.
TGTTCCAAAAACTAACCTGAAAAGCAAAACAATGGTTTGGGACTTCTGGTCTCTGAATCCGGAATCTCTTCATCAGGTTTTAATTTTAATGTCTGACAGAGGAACGCCTTATGGATACAGACATATGCACGGATTTGGTTCTCATACTTTTTCTATGATTAATGACAAAAATGAGAGAACTTGGGTAAAATTCCACTTCAAAACTCAACAGGGGATTAAGAATTTCTCTGATGATGAAGCCACAAAAATGAAGGGCGAAAATCCCGATTTTGCTCAGGAAGATTTAGTCAATGAAATAGAAGCCGGAAATTTCCCAAAATGGAAACTGTACATCCAGACAATGACCGAACAACAAGCCAAAGAATGGCGTTGGAATCCCTTTGATGTAACAAAAGTATGGTTTCAGGACGAATTTCCTTTGCAGGAAGTCGGTGTTATGGAACTGAATGAAGTGCCAAGAAACTATTTTGTTCACGTAGAGCAATCTGCTTTCGCACCCAGTAATTTGGTAGACGGTATCAGTTTTTCTCCGGACAAAATGTTGCAGGGAAGACTTTTCTCTTATGCAGATGCTCACAGATATAGATTAGGTGTTAATTCTCATCAGCTTGAAGTTAACAGATGTCCTTTTGCCGTTAACAATTTCCAGAGAGGAGGCTTTATGGCAGATGATTCGGACTACGGAGACAAACCCAATTATTACCCAAACAGTTTCAGCGACATAGAACCAGATAGCTCCTACAAAGCTTTTGAGTACGATTTGGACAATACCCACGTTGCCCATTATGACAGAAATCAAAATGATGACGACCACTATACACAGCCTGGATTATTTTATACAAAAGCACTAAATCAGGAAGCGAGAACAGCTTTGGTCAACAACATTGTTGGTCACATGAGCGGTATTGACGGACCGAAACGTGACGAAATCATCAACCGCCAGCTTTGTCATTTTTTCCGTGCAAATATCGAATTAGGAATGAGAGTTGCGCAGGGATTGGGCGTTAATATCGATGCCAATACAATGAATCACACCAAGTAACAAAGACCTTAATATTCTGGAAACGCTGCCTCACTTATTGAAGCAGCGTTTCTTTTTTAAGGAGCCGGGAACCTGCTTTCCACTATATCTTTTGCTCTTCGTTCCTCATCACAAAAGGATGCCGTTACAATGGTAAGTTTGCACTAGGAT
>DLND01000031.1 GCA_002476905.1 Flavobacteriales bacterium UBA7519 | reverse complement strand
CAATTATTAAAGCTGGAATAATTGGTTTCTGTTCCTGTAAAAGTTCCCAAGTCGGAATCCTTAGTTAATGGTTTGGAGTATCTATTTTGCTGCTCCTGAAGATTTTGCTGGTTATTATCATAAATACTTGGGTAAGTGTCCTGATAATTATAATAATCATCTACCTGATTTCCAAAATTACCACCGTAAGTGCCTGCAGGTAAAGTATCTTTATTCGGGTCATAATAAACTCCATCTGTTTCAGAGTATCCTCCTGTATATACAATGCATGAAGTTAGAAGAGAACTGCCGGCAATCAATAACAAACCTTTTGATTTGATAAGATTGAATAAGCTTTTATTGTTGAAATTTTTCATTTTATGAGAAGTATTAAGTTTCCTATATTTGCATTTCTTAAAAGTGACCAAATTTTATACCATTCGAATTTAGTAAAATACGTGTAAAATTAGGCTTTTTATTTAGATTAAAAAGTTTAAAAAAAGTTAAAAACATATCAAAAAAATTATGGCAAAATTGACATCAAGAGCAGAAGATTATAGCAAGTGGTATAATGAGCTGGTCGTAAAAGCTGATTTGGCGGAGAATTCAGGAGTGAGAGGTTGTATGGTAATCAAACCGTATGGCTATGCGATCTGGGAAAAGATGCGAGATGAAATGGACAGAAAATTCAAAGAAACGGGGCATCAAAATGCTTATTTTCCTCTTTTCGTTCCAAAAAGCCTGTTCGAAGCCGAAGAAAAAAATGCTGAAGGTTTTGCCAAAGAATGTGCTGTGGTTACACATTACAGACTAAAAAATGATCCAGATAATCCGGGAAAACTGATGGTAGATCCAGAAGCCAAACTGGAAGAAGAATTAATAGTCCGCCCAACTTCGGAAGCTATTATCTGGAATACTTATAGAAACTGGATCCAGTCTTACAGGGATTTACCAATTCTTATCAATCAATGGGCAAATGTGGTAAGGTGGGAAATGAGAACAAGATTATTTCTGAGAACTGCTGAATTTCTTTGGCAAGAAGGGCACACTGCCCACGCTACGAAAGATGAAGCAGTAGAAGAAACTGAAAAAATGCTTGAAGTCTATGCAAAATTTGCAGAAGATTTTATGGCAATCCCTGTGATCCGAGGAATTAAATCACCTTCAGAAAGGTTTGCCGGAGCAGATGAGACCTATTGTATAGAGGCTATGATGCAGGATGGGAAAGCTTTACAGGCTGGTACATCGCATTTCTTAGGTCAGAATTTCGGAAAAGCATTTGATGTGAAGTTTACAACCAAAGAAGGGAAAATCGAACATGCTTGGGGAACCTCTTGGGGAACCTCTACAAGATTGATGGGTGCTTTAATCATGACGCATTCTGATGATCTTGGTTTGGTTTTACCGCCTACTTTAGCACCGATTCAAGTTGTAATTGTTCCAATTTTCAAAGGAGAGGAACAACTAGCGCAGATCAGTGAAGTAGCGTTGGAAATACAGGCAAAACTTAGAGCTAAAGGTATATCTGTTAAATTTGATGATGATACTCAAAACAAACCGGGCTGGAAATTTGCGGAATATGAACTGAAAGGTGTTCCACTAAGAATGGCAATGGGACCAAGAGACCTCGAAAATAAAACAGTCGAATTGGCAAGACGTGATAACCTTACCAAAGAATCTGTTTCTATAGAAGGATTGGATAATTATATTGAAGAATTATTACAAACCATTCAAAAGGATATTTACAATAAAGCCCTTAAGTTCCGTGAGGAGAATATCACAAAAGTTGATACCTATGAAGAGTTCAAAAATGTTTTAGAGGAAAAAGGCGGATTTATTTTGGCACATTGGGATGGAACAGAAGAAGAAGAAGAAAAAATAAAGCAAGAAACCAAAGCAACTATCAGATGTATTCCTCTCGCTAACGAAATGGAAGACGGAGTTTCTCTTATCTCAGGGAAACCTTCGAAACAAAGAGTTGTATTCGCAAAATCATATTAGCATTAAACCGTTTATCCTTGATAAACGGTTTATTTTTTATCAATTATTAAGTTAAATTTATATTAAAATCAACGAGGATTCAAAGGATGGATTAAAATTTGGTACTTTCATAATTTTAATCACAAAATAAACTATTATGTCAACTACTAATTTAATCGATCTTATAAAAGGTCAATTCGGTCCGTCTACAATTTCACAGACAGCAACACAGCTTGGAGAGAGCGAATCTGGTATTTCCAAAGCTATTTCGGCTCTATTACCAGCTATTATTGGAGGATTTGTAAATAGCAATGCGAGATCAGAATTATTTACCACGGTAAAAGAAGCATCCAATTCTGGCATTTTATCTAATCTTTTAAATGATAACAGCGGAAATCAATCTATTATCACTAGAATTCTTCATTTAATTTTCGGAAGCGGTGATAGACTTGAAGCGATTACTTCAGCTGTCTCAGAATATTCTGGCATAAGAAAAGATTCAACTAATTCATTAATGAATATTGTTGCGGCCTCGACAGTCGGTACAGTCGGAAGATATGTTACAGAAAATAATCTGGATTCTTCATCTTTTGATTCTTTGCTTAATGACCAAAAAAACAATTTATCCCATTTATTGCCTGCAGGATTTAGTTTTGCATCATTAGGCTTAGGAAACTGGTTTGGAAATGTAGACGCACAACCCCTCAATGTTATTCCTGAACCTGCGCAAACGCCTGTTAACAAAATTAACCCAAGTACTCCGGTACTAGAAAAAGACGTCACCGCGTCTGGTCCTGCAAAAATAGATGTCACAAGAAGTGGGCAAACGCACGAAATCGTTTCTGAAAGAGATTCTGGAGGAAGTATTTGGAAATGGCTGCTACCACTATTGCTGTTATTACTTTTAGGCTGGTTCTTTTGGAAACAATGCAATAAAAAAGCTGAAGCCGTACCTGTGTCAACTACAGATTCTACTAGTATTGAGGTAGATTCTGCCAATAACAATGGAGACATTGTAGTAGTAAAAAGAGAAACAATGGTGGTAACTCTTCCTAGCGGAAAAACCTTGCAAGCTTACAAAGGTGGTATCGAGGATCAGATTGTGACATTCCTGAAATCTGATGATTACAAGAATGCAACTGAAAATCAATTGAAAGATAAGTGGTTCAACTTTGATAATCTTAATTTTGAATTTGGAAAAGCGGTTCTGACTCCCGACTCAAAAGTGCAGTTGGAAAATCTGAAATTGATTTTGGCAGAATTTCCGGATGCAAAAATCAAAATCGGTGCGTATACTGATAAAATAGGAGATGCTAATGCCAATCTTAAACTTTCTAATGAAAGAGCAAACACTGTAAAATCATCTTTAAACTCTGCCCAAGTTCTAGAAGCAGAAGGCTACGGATCCAAATTTGCAAAAATCCCAGCGGAAGCATCTGACAAAGAAAGAGAATCTGATAGGAAAACAGCCATACGGTTTGTAAAGTAAAATCATTAATTATAAAAAAAACTGTCAATTGATTGACAGTTTTTTTTATTGTCTTATTGTAGGTTAAGAAATGTATTACTAACTTTGTTAGAATAATCTAACTTTATTTTGAGTAATTCAGATATCAATAAAGGCTGGCGAAAGGAAAAAGCGGCCAATTCGCTTAATGAAGTTTTTTCTTCGATAAAAGTTCCAGCGAACGCAAGTTCATGGAAAAAATTTATGGCTTACGTAGGCCCGGGGCTTTTAGTTGCCGTGGGTTATATGGATCCGGGTAATTGGGCTACCGATATTGCAGGAGGTGCTCAGTTTGGTTATACGTTGTTATCAGTGATTTTGATTTCTAACCTATTTGCGATTGTGTTGCAGTACTTATCCGTAAAACTCGGTATCGTTGCAGAACGCGATCTAGCGCAGGCCTGTAAAGACCATTTCCATCCTTCGGTTAATTTTATTTTGTGGATTTTTTGCGAGATTGCTATAGCAGCCTGTGATCTGGCAGAAGTTATTGGTTCTGCCATTGCTCTGAATCTTTTATTCGGGATTCCGCTGAGCGTAGGCGTTGTCATAACTGTGATTGATGTTTTCCTAATCTTATTTTTGCAATCCAGAGGATTCCGATATATAGAAAGTATTGTTGGCGGACTTATTTTTGTGATTTTTGCGTCTTTTTTATATGAAATATTTTTAAGTAAACCGGATATCATCCCATTGCTTGAAGGATTAATCCCTAAAAAAGAGATCATTACGAATCCTTCTATGCTTTACATTGCCATAGGGATTCTTGGTGCCACCGTGATGCCACATAATCTTTACCTTCACAGCAGTATAGTGCAGACAAGAGATTATCCCAGAACAACAGAAGGCAAAAAAGAAGCGCTCAAGTTTGCAAGTTTGGACAGCAGTCTTTCTCTGATGCTGGCGTTTTTTATCAATGCTGCTATCCTGATAATTTCAGCTGCAACTTTCCATACATCTGGAAATAAAGATGTTGCTGATATCAATGACGCTTATAAACTGCTTTCGCCACTATTGGGAACAACTTTAGCAAGCATTTTTTTCGGAATAGCATTATTGGCATCCGGACAAAATTCCACAGTTACAGGAACTCTCGCTGGGCAGATCGTGATGGAAGGTTTTCTGAATATTCGCTTGAAACCGTGGGTAAGAAGATTAATTACAAGATTAATTGCCATTATTCCGGCACTTATTATTTCGATTCTTTATGGTGAGAGAGGAACTGCAGATTTACTTGTATTCAGCCAGGTCATACTTTCTATGCAACTTAGTTTTGCAGTAGTTCCTTTGATTATGTTTACAGGAAACAAAACGAAAATGGGGCAATTTGTCAATAAGCCTTGGCTTAAAGTTCTCGCGTGGACCATCAGCGGAATTATTATTGTGCTGAATCTATATCTTTTAAAAGAAACTATTTTTCCATAAATAAAAAGACCGAATCATTGATGAGGTCACTGAAAAACTAAAT
>DLND01000204.1:13265-16401 GCA_002476905.1 Flavobacteriales bacterium UBA7519 | reverse complement strand
TTGACAGTTTCTGACATCATCCCAACACACGAGCAAATATCTGCTGACCAAAGAGAAAAAGCATTGAGAACAATGATGGAATTATCTCTTGAAACGGCGATTAAGTTTTAATTTGAGATATTAGAGTTTAGAAGTTAGAAATTAGAACTTTGATTGACATTAAAATATAAAATGCTTCTGAATTATCAGAAGCATTTTTATTATGATAAATAACTCGAAAGATTACTTTTTAATGACTTTCACCGAATTAGTTTCAGTTTCAGAAATTACTTTCAAAACATAAGTTCCATTCGTTAACTGACTCATATCCAAAGACGCATTTTTAGCATTGCTCACATTGAATTTTTGAACCAATTGGCCTGCAACATTATAAATCTCAACATTTTTTAAGTTAGAATTATTCTTATTCTGAATCGTTACAAAACCTGAAGTTGGGTTAGGATAAACACTGATTGAATTTTGTTTCTGAGCATCTTCTACAGCAAGTGTGCTGCAGTTATAAATATATAGCTCATCCAAATACCAACCTTCAACACCATTACAGCCATCAGTTCCCAATTCGAATCTGAATTTTATTTTGGAACCGGAAGTTACGCCAAGTTTTGACAGATCAATAACACTTTGACCCCAGCTTCCACCAAGAGAACCACCATCGGTTCCCGTGAACGCTCTCTGCCCTTTCAGTGGATTATCATTGCTTGATGTCCCATCTAAAGTACTGTTGTAACCATTATACGTAAATGCAGTTACCGGAACCAGTGTCCAGCTTCCTTCATTCAGACTGTATTTTATATTACCACCATCCCAAGTAGATTCTGTGGCAACATAATGATTAAATGCCATTTCATACTTACCGCTGGTAAAAGTCGGTATCGTGATTGTTGGACTTTCCAGACGAAGAATTCCGTTTTGTAAATTGGATGCACAATCGCCGTTAATAGGATCTATAGCAAAGATTGCTTTTCCGGGTCTGCTTTTTGGCAAATTAGATTTTATAGTCCAGTCTCTTGCTTCCCAGGTGGCTGGTTTGGTAGGAACATTGGTTACAGTCCAGTTGCCAAGGCCATTTTCCCAATCTTCTTTAAAAAGCGGATTGTTCGTTGCACTGGCACATAAACTTGGAACACTCTGTGCTAGCAATGGCGTATAATTACACTGAGTTGCAGGAGAGGTTCTGAGCTGTACGGCAAGAATACCATTTTTAACATTTTGTACATCAGCTGAAGTGATAGATAGCCCAGTTAAGCCTGCAGGTGTTCCAGTAGTTGACAATCCTTGGAGATTAACGCCAATTAAATCATTGGCAGATGCTTCCAGCGCATCGGCAAAATTAGCAAAATCGCTAGTTGCTGTAAGATAATTTTTTTGTGCTCTCCACCACAGATGAGCAGCTTTTACAAAACCCATCCCTGTCATTGTGTATCCGTTGTAAGTACCGCCGTCTACCAATAATGCATATAAGTGGTTGGTCACACCTGAATTGGTGTGCACGCCTCCTGAATCGGCAGTGCCGCAATAATAATTGGCAGCATCCAAAACTTTTGCAGGATCGCCGTTACAGTTCGGATTCCACATATCTCGGATAGCACCTCCGAAAGAAGTGGCATCTTCTCCCACTTTCCATCGTAGAGATCCTGAGCAAGCTGTAGTTGTTCTTACGGACAGGTTTTCACCCTCGTCCATATAATTATTGATAAGGTCAATTGTTTCACCCCAAACATCGGAATAAGACTCGTTAAGCGCTCCAGATTGGTATTGATAGATCAACCCGCTTGTGTATTCTGTATAGGCGTGTCCCCATTCGTGTGCGATGACGTCATCTGTTGCAGTCCCATCACAATACCCGGCATAAGTTCCGTTCCACCTCGCGTTGGGACAAGAAATAGTGGGATCGTTATTAACCGTAATCATTGTATGATCTGCCGCATCATAACTCACATACCCGAATGCATTCTTGAAGAAATTATAAACGTGTTCAGAAGTCACCACTTCATTCTGCTGCCAGCTGCTAAGTGTTCCAGGAAAAGCATCACCTTCTTTCCACTTAAGGTTGGTGGCTGCAGTATTAGTTTCGTAAAGTTTTCTATCAATAGGATGTATGCCTGTAAACTGTTCTACTAATTCACCTGTGTGAGCATTAATAAAAATATATTCTCGTACATCTTTTTTGTTCGTCACTTCTATCTGATAGGCTAAATAAGGTGTAACAATTCCGCCTTGCATCAGGTTTTTTGGAAAGATGAGAAGATTCGTTTTTGCGGTTTGAAGTGGTGTACCGGATTTATTCAAATCCTGTTTTGAGACAATATCTTTAGCGATGATTTCTGCTTCTGCTGCAGTAATATCCGGAAGAGTATTTAGCTTGGTTATGGAGATACTATTGCCGTTGATCGATGATAATTCTTCTTTCGCATTAAAATGAAATTTCAGTAAACCGTCATACACGGGAACACCTTGGTATTGCTGTCTGTAGGTTACATTTTTCAGACCATAGTTATCCGTTGTCTCATCCAAGAAAACAAGATCATTCGCAGATCTCAGATTAAATGCTTTAAAGTTTTCGGTTAGAAATTCAGAGGCTTTAGTTTTTGCATCTGTGGATTTCAGCTTAACTGATTGTGAAAAATAAATAAAGTTAGGGTTCGATGTACTGTTACTGATGGTAACATTGGCCTTCATTTCATTTTTCAACCGAGAAAGTTCTTTAGATTCCTGTGCAAACCCGCAAGCATACGCTAAAACTATGGCAAAAGATAGAGTTTTTTTTCATTTTAATATTTAATTGCTAACAAATATAAATATTTTACATAATTATATCGGCAAAAATGAAATAAACTTAATAAATTATCAAAAGCTAAGTCCGGAAATATTCATCTGGAGCTGTGCTTTGGTATCTATTACGACGGTTATGTAACTTTCCGAAAGCAAAAACTGTGTCGGCTTCAGTTCTATAACATTACCTTGCAGGCGTATTCCTTTGTAATATTCTTTATTAAAATTCTCCATTAGGCTTTTCTTGGAAGCATTTTCGATATCCAGAAGAGGTATGCCATAATCATTCTCAATCATTTTGCGGATCTTACCTTCAAATAAAACCGTAAGTGCTTTTTGAAAAAAGTTTTTAGTTTTAAGATTG
>DLND01000204.1:0-13112 GCA_002476905.1 Flavobacteriales bacterium UBA7519 | reverse complement strand
AAGGAATTGCTGCCTTGCAATTTTTGTTGCTTCATCGAAACTAATATTAGCGGTGGTTTGGAGGTTAAATATATTTGGGAGATTTGGTTTGACAACAAAATTAGGAACTAAATTTACATCTTTAGTAGGCAGAGGCATCTTTCCTACAAAAGTTTCCGAAAATAGATCGATCCCGACTGTAGTTTTGATTTTATCCTGAAAAACCTGAAGCGGCGTCATAAAAATATTTTGTGGGGATATTTTCAGCCAAGTATTATATTCTTGGGACACGTTAATAGGTTTGGAAAACTGATTCCACGCCATTACCAATTGAGGTTGGAGATTGAATTGAGATTTGATTTGCTGGTCTATAATTGTTGTAAATCTATCTTGTTGTTCCTTTAATACGGATTCAATAAAAGAGGCAATCGGGATTTTGACTTTACCATAATCTAATACAGGTTTCTGTGTCCATACAAATCCGGCAGTCGTGGTCTTAGTGTTCAGTTTCCAGTCAGGTGTTGCAGCGAGACTGGTAATAAAATTCATAATCAGATTGAAATTAGTATCCTGATACATATAATAACCCAGCGTTCCATAGCCCTTTTCTGCCCAGATCTTTAGCGGTACAGAAATCATCAGCCTGTTATTGCTCAACGCTTTAATGGCTATATTACCCTGCTTTTCCACTCTGACTTTGAACTGGTCATTGTTATTATCCGTATAAGATTGATCTTCATACAAAACGCCTTTCACCGATTGATTGATAAGATTATTGATCTCCGAGATAGGTAACGAAACAGGAAGCGTAATGTTGGACTTGATTTTGGGTAATGTATAAACCGGAATACTGGATTGGGAAAATATAAACAGACTGTATATAAAAAAAAATAAAACCTGTGTTTTCTTATAAATATTCATAAACTATTGGTACAATATTAGAACGCTAAAATAAATGTTTTAATTATTTCACAAAACAAAAAAACCATCTCTTTCAAGATGGTTTTATATTGAAAAACTGGAAAATATTATTCTTCAGTTTTTTCTTCAGTAGAAGTTTCTGCAGCAGGAGTTTCTTCCACTTTAGCTTCAGAAGTTTCAGCAACAGGAGCAGTTTCTTTCTTTGCAGTAGATCTTCTGCTTCTTCTTGTTGTTTTCTTCTCTGCTTCGTTTGGATTGTAGATATCGTTGAAATCTACCAACTCGATTAATGCAGTATCAGCAGCATCACCAGGTCTGAAACCAGTCTTGATGATTCTTGTGTAACCACCATTTCTTTCAGCGATTTTAGGAGCTACAGTTCTGAACAATTCAGTAACCGCTTCTTTACTTTGCAAGTAAGAGAAAACGATTCTTCTATTGTGCGTTGTATCTTCTTTAGCTTTCGTTAGGATTGGTTCCACGTAAACTCTTAAAGCTTTCGCTTTAGCAACAGTAGTGTTGATTCTTTTATGTTCAATTAGGGAACAAGCCATATTAGAAAGCATTGCTTTTCTGTGTGGTGCAGTTCTACCTAAGTGATTTATCTTTTTTCCGTGTCTCATTTTGAGGATTATTTATCAGCGTCTAACTTATATTTTGCAACATCAAACCCGAAATTTAGTCCTTTTGAGTGAACCAATTCTTCAAGTTCTGTTAAAGATTTTTTACCAAAATTTCTGAATTTCATCAAATCAGACTTACTAAAAGAAACTAACTCACCAAGGGTTTCTACTTCAGCAGCTTTTAGACAGTTAAGGGCTCTTACAGATAGATCCATATCTGCCAATTTCGACTTGAGTAATTGTCTTGTATGAAGTGTTTCTTCGTCGTATTGAATGGAAGCCTTCACAGCCTCTGTTTCAAGAGTGATTCTTTCATCAGAGAACAACATAAAGTGATAGATCAAGATTTTAGAAGCTTCTGTTAAAGCATTCTGAGGTGTAATTGACCCATCGGTTTCGATATCCAATACTAATTTTTCGTAGTCTGTTTTTTGCTCTACACGGTAATTTTCTATACTGTACTGTACTTTTTTTATCGGAGTAAAGATAGAATCAATAGCAATAGTTCCTATCGGAGCATTGTTTGACTTATTCTGATCAGAAGGAACATAACCTCTACCTTTTTCAATATTAAAAGTAATTTCAAATGTTACATCTTTTGCTAAAGTTGCAATTACCAAATCTGGGTTAAGGATCTCAAAATTCACGATTGAATCTCCAAGATCGCCAGCAGTCACTACATCTTTTCCAGAGATCTTTGCAGTTACCTGCTCACTTCCCGGATTTTCAGTTTTAGCTTTTAGACGTAATTGTTTAAGATTAAGAATGATTTCAGTAACATCTTCAATCACTCCCGGTATAGTTGAAAATTCGTGCTCTACGCCTTCTATTTTGATAGATGAAATAGCATATCCTTCCAGAGAAGAAAGTAAAACTCTTCTCAATGCATTACCGATTGTAAGCCCGAAACCTGGTTCTAAAGGTCTGAATTCGAATTGTCCTTTAAAATCTGTCGAGTTTAACAGGATTACTTTATCGGGTTTTATAAATGTTAAAATTGCCATAGTCTGGTTGAGCAAAAATTTGAAAAAATTATTATTTAGAGTATAATTCGACGATCAACTGTTCTTTGATATCTTCAGGAATCTGAATTCTCTCAGGTGCACTTGTGAAAGTACCAGTTTTTTTCTCGTCATTGAATTGTAACCACTCATAATTTGCTTTTGAAGCCAAAGCATCAGAAATCACCTCCAGAGATTTAGATTTTTCTCTTACAGCAATCTCGTCACCAGCTTTTAGCAAATAAGAAGGAATGTTTACCAGCTCCCCGTTTACAGTAATATGTCTGTGAGAAACCAATTGTCTAGCAGCAGCTCTTGTTTTAGCAAAACCTAATCTGTAAACTACATTATCCAATCTTGATTCGCAAAGCTGAAGAAGAACCTCACCAGTTACTCCTTTGCTTCTGTGTGCTTTATCGAAAAGGTTAGCAAATTGTCTTTCTAAAATACCATATGTGTACTTAGCTTTTTGCTTTTCAGCAAGCTGAGTCGCGTATTCAGATTTTTTCGCACCTCTTCTTTTGTTAGGACCGTGTTGTCCTGGTGGTTGATTTTTTCTTTTCTCGAAGTTTTTATCGTCTCCGTAAATTGCCTGACCAAATTTTCTAGCAATTTTTGTTTTAGGTCCAATATATCTTGCCATTGTTTTAAGATTTGAGGATTAAAAGATTATACTCTTCTTCTTTTAGGTGGTCTACATCCGTTGTGTGGCATAGGTGTCACGTCAACGATTTCACTTACTTCGATACCTGAGTTGTGTAGTGTTCTGATTGCAGATTCTCTACCAGCTCCAGGACCTTTTACAAACACCTTAACTCTTCTAAGACCAGCTTCGAAAGCTACCTGAGAACAGTTTTCTGCAGCCATTTGAGCTGCGAATGGAGTATTCTTTTTAGAACCTCTGAAACCCATTTTACCGGCAGATGCCCAAGAGATAACCTCTCCGTTTTTATTTGTTAAAGAAATGATGATGTTATTGAAGGAAGCCTGAATATGAGCTTCACCAATAGCCTCAACCTTTACTTTTCTTTTTTTAACAACTTTAGTTTGTTTTGCCATAATTAATTCTAACGATTATTTACTTGCCTTTTTCTTGTTAGCAACAGTTTTTCTCTTTCCTTTACGGGTTCTAGAATTGTTTTTCGTTCTTTGGCCTCTTAAAGGTAATCCCAGTCTGTGACGTATTCCTCGTTGGCATCCTATGTCCATCAATCGCTTGATGTTCAATTGCACTTCAGATCTAAGCTCACCTTCTACTTTGATGTTTTCAGTGATGTAATTTCTGATTGCAGCCAATTCATCGTCATTCCATTCGTTGACTTTCTTGTCTTCGCTGATTCCAGCGTTTTTCAAAATTTCTGAAGCTGTGCTCTTACCGATACCGTAGATATAAGTAAGTCCAATAACTCCTCTTTTGTTCTTTGGTAAATCAATACCTGAAATTCTCGCCATAATTTAATCGGTTCTTAACCTTGTCTTTGTTTAAATTTAGGGTTCTTCTTGTTAATTACGAAAAGTACACCTTTTCTGCGTACAATTTTGCAATCAGCACTTCTTTTTTTGATAGATGCTCTAACCTTCATTTTGTTATTTTTAATATCTAAAAGTTATTCTCCCTTTAGTCAAGTCATAAGGAGAGAGTTCGAGTCTTACCTTGTCTCCAGGTAAGAGTTTTATATAATGCATTCTCATTTTACCAGAAATATGGGCAATTAATACATGCCCATTCTCTAGCTCTACTCGGAACTGTGCGTTGGAAAGTGCTTCCGTTATCACACCGTCTTGTTCTATATGTTTCTGTTTAGCCATTTATACTATTAATAGTTTGATGATCTTGACAATTTAGATTGCATCAACCCATCATAATGATGGTTCAGCAGATATGTATTGATCTGTTGAACGGTATCTAAGATAACTCCAACCATAATCAATAACGATGTACCACCGAAAAACAGGGCAAATCTATCTGTCTGAACAAACGCTCCGTGCACTATTGCCGGAAGGACTGCAAAGATAGATAAAAAAATCGCACCTGGCAAGGTTATCTTAGATAAAATATCATCCAGATAATCAGCCGTTTCTTTTCCTGGTCGCACCTTTGGTATCAATCCACCATTTCGTTTGAGATCATCAGCCATCTGATTCACCGGAATGGTAATCGCCGTATAGAAAAATGAGAAAATTATAATCAATAATGCAAACAATACATTATACTGCCAGCTGAATACATTTTTGAATCCTGCCAAAAAGGTGTTAGATTCATCTACTTTAGTAAGCAATCCTGGCACGAACATCAGCGCTTGAGCAAAGATGATCGGCATTACTCCAGCGGCATTTACTTTCAATGGAATCCATTGTCTAGCTCCTTCCATCAGATTTCTGCTTACTCCTCCTCTAGCCTGAGCTCTGCTAACATACTGAATCGGAATTTTTCTAACTGCAACAGAAAGAATAATTGCCAACAATACAACCAATAACCAGAATATAATCTCAACTAGAATCATAATGCTTCCCAGTCCTCCTTTACCATTCTGTGTAAGCACTTCTTGGTAAAAAGCTGTAGGAAGGTCCGCAAGGATACCCACCATGATCAGAATTGAAATACCGTTACCAATACCTTTATCCGTAATTTTTTCTCCAAGCCACATTGCAAATACGGATCCCGCTACCAGGATCACAATACTTGGAAGCCAGAACATAATGGACGCTGGGTCTATATAATATGCTGACTGGAATTGTGAATAAGGCAAAAAATATTGAGTTACAGATGTTAGATAAGATGGTGCCTGTACAAGACAAACCCCAATTGTTAACCATCTTGTTATTTGGTTCAAAGTGTTTCTTCCACTTTCTCCGTCTTTTTGTAACTTCTGAAGATAGGGAATAGCCATTCCCATCAACTGTACAATAATAGAGGCAGATATATATGGCATAATTCCTAGTGCCATAATGGAAGCACGGCTAAATGCTCCACCAGTGAAAGAAGACAATAAACCCAAAAGGCCGGCTCCTTGTTGGTTCCCGCCTTGGTTTTTGTAATGTTGTAGTAAGTTTCCTACCTCTGCCATATTAATAGCAGGAAGAGAAACATAAGATGCGAATCTATACACAAGGACCAAAGTGAGTGTCAAGATAATTTTATCTCTAAGCTCTTTCAGACTCCAAATGTTTTTTAATGTTTGTATAAATTCTTTCATTAGTGATTAATTAAAGAGTAATTGCTTTACCTCCAGCCTTGTTGATTGCCTCTTCAGCAGACTTAGTAAATTTATCTGCAGAGATTGAAACACCAGCTTTCAAATCACCTCTACCTAGGATTTTTACTAATTCATTTTTAGAAGCTAGACCGTTTTCTACTAATACATCTCTAGTGATATCACCAGTGATATTTTTAGTATCGATCAAAGTTTGAATCGTATCAAGGTTGATTGCTCTAAACTCTTTTCTATTAATGTTTTTGAAACCAAATTTAGGTAACCTTCTTTGCAAAGGCATCTGTCCACCTTCGAAACCGATTTTCTGAGAATAACCAGCTCTTGCTTTTTGACCTTTATGTCCTTTTGTCGAAGTACCACCTTTACCGCTACCTTGCCCTCTACCAATTCTTTTTGAATTGTGAGTAGAACCTGTTGCTGGTTGTATATTATTTAAATTCATTGTTGTATTGAAATTATAGATTAAAAGATAAGAGATAAGAGACTAAAAAAGAGTCTCTTTTCTCTTTGTCTATTGTTCTTATTTTTGAACTTCCAGTAAGTGACTTACAGAAGCAATCATTCCTAAGATAGATGGTGTTGCTTCGTGTTCTACAACTTGCTGAAGTCTTTTGAAACCTAGTGCTTCCAGTGTTCTTTTCTGAGTTTTAGAACGATTAATAGCACTTCTAACTAATTTTACTTTGATTGTTGCCATTGTTATAATGATTAACCGTTAAACACTTTAGTTAAAGAAACTCCTCTCATTCTTGCAATCTCTTCTGGTCTTCTGATATCCAATAATGCATTGAAAGTTGCCTTTACCACATTGTGAGGGTTAGAAGAACCTTTAGATTTCGACAATACATCGTGTACCCCGGCAGATTCCAATACTGCTCTTACAGCACCACCGGCGATAAGTCCTGTACCGTGAGACGCTGGTCTCAAGAAGATATCAGCACCACCGTATCTAGCAGAAGTCTGGTGAGGAATTGTGTGGTTGATTACAGGAACTTTTACCAAGTTTTTCTTAGCATCCTCTACAGCCTTAGCAATAGCAGAAGCAACTTCCTTAGATTTTCCAAGTCCGTAACCGATAACACCATCTTCGTTTCCAACAACTACAATTGCAGAAAAACCAAATGCTCTACCACCTTTTGTTACTTTAGTTACTCTATTTACAGCAACCAGACGATCTTTCAATTCTAATCCTCCAGGTTTTACTCTTTCTATATTACTATCTAACATATGTTCTGAAATTAAAAATTAGAATTTAAGACCTGCTTCTCTAGCACCGTCAGCAAGAGCTTTCACTCTACCGTGATACACGAAACCATTTCTATCAAATACAACATTCTCGATTCCTGCTGCAAGAGCTTTAGCTGCAATAGCTTTACCAACTGCTTCAGAAACCTCGGTTTTAGTTCCTTTAGCATCTACACCTTTCTCTCTGGAAGAAGCAGATACTAATGTTTTACCTTCTTTATCATCTACTAACTGAGCGTAGATCTCTTTATTACTCTTGAATACAGACAATCTTGGTAATTCTGCAGATCCGGAGATCTTTCCTCTTACTCTTCTTTTGATTCTGATTCGTTTTTCAACTTTTGTTAATGCCATTTTCTTAAATTTTATGCAGATTTACCGGCTTTTCTTCTGATGATTTCACCCACGAATTTCACACCTTTTCCTTTGTAAGGCTCAGGTTTTCTGAAAGATCTGATCTTTGCAGCCACCATTCCAAGAAGTTGATTATCGTAAGAAGATAATGTAATGATAGGATTTTTACCTTTTTCAGTCAATGTATCCAGAGTAACCTCTTTCGGTAATTCTAGTACAATACCGTGCGAGAAACCTAGAGCTAGTTCTAATCTCTGACCATTGTGAGATGCTCTGTATCCAACTCCTACTAATTCTAATTGCTTAGTAAATCCTGTAGAAGTACCAACAATCATATTGTTGACAAGCGCTCTGTATAAACCGTGTAGCGCTTTATGTTCTTTTGAGTCTGAAGGACGAGTGAATGTAAGCACACCGTCTTCTTGTGAGAAGCTGATTCCACCTGTAAGTTCCTGAGATAATTCTCCTTTAGGACCTTTAACTGTTACAACATTATCATTCTGAGATATTGTAACACCAGCAGGAACTTCTATAATTGCTTTACCAATTCTTGACATTTTCCTTGTTTTAAAAAATTAATATACGTAGCAAATTACTTCGCCTCCCACTTTCTCTTGTCTAGCTTTCTTATCAGTCATCACACCTTTAGAAGTAGAGATGATTGCTACGCCTAGTCCGTTTAGTACTCTTGGAAGTTCCTCAGAACCTTTGTACTGACGAAGACCTGGTCTAGAAGCTCTCTGGATAGATTTGATAGCAGGTTTGTTTGTTTGCTTATCATACTTCAAAGCGATCTTGATGCTTCCCTGAACAGCATTATCCTCAAACTTATAGTTTAAGATATAACCTTGGTCGAAAAGAATCTTAGTGATCTCTTTTTTGATTTTCGATGCAGGAATTTCCACCACTTTGTGGCCTGCGCTTTGTGCGTTCCTTACTCTTGTTAGGAAATCTGAAATTGGATCTGTTACCATTTCTTTATTTTAAATTATTGGTTAATGACAACCAGTATTGAAAAGACTTGAAGATTAAAAACTTATAGATTTCGAATGTTTCTTCATCCAACATTTTACCTTCAGTATCTAAACAACTTAATTGTCACTTTGATTTATTAATCTATTTTAATAAATATTTTCTAAACGAAAATTAATCTCCCAGAAAAAAAAAATTTCTAAGCGGATGCAAAAGTACAAAAAAAAATAAAAAGATTTATTTTTTTATTTTGCATATACTTCGACCTAATT
The DNA here is from genome assembly GCA_002476905.1 of Flavobacteriales bacterium UBA7519. Classification (GTDB taxonomy): domain Bacteria; phylum Bacteroidota; class Bacteroidia; order Flavobacteriales; family Weeksellaceae; genus Epilithonimonas. The sequence continues at coordinate 4,530 of DLND01000204.1, read as the reverse complement.
TTGTCCTCTATTTATTAAAATACAGCTGACTTATAAAAATATAGAAGTCAGCTGTAAAAATTTTAATTGCTTACCAACTTGCTTTTTTAACACCTGGGATAAGACCGTTGTTAGCCATTTCACGGAAAGTTACTCTGGAGATACCAAACGTTCTCATATATCCTCTTGGTCTTCCTGTTAGTTTACATCTGTTGTGAAGTCTCACAGGAGATGCATTTTTCGGAAGTTTTTGCAATGCTTCGTAATCTCCGGCTTCTTTAAGAGCCTTTCTTTTCTCAGCATATTTAGCTACAGTAGCTTCTCTTTTGCGCTCACGCGCTTTCATTGATTCTTTAGCCATTTCTTAGTTGTTTTTGAAAGGTAAACCGAAGTGAGTTAATAGTGCTTTAGCTTCTTTGTCAGTTTTCGCAGATGTTACGAAAGTAATGTCCATCCCTTGGATTTTCTTCACTTTGTCAATAACAATCTCCGGGAAGATAATCTGCTCAGTAATACCTAAGTTATAATTACCTCTACCATCGAAACCGTCTGCCTTGATTCCAGAGAAATCTCTAATTCTTGGAAGTGCAGAAGAAGTTAATCTATCCAAGAACTCATACATTTTATCAGCTCTTAGAGTTACTCTTGCTCCTACTGGCATTCCCTTTCTCAATTTGAAAGCAGCCTCATCTTTTTTAGACAAAGTACCAACAGCTTTTTGACCGGTAATTGCTGTAAGTTCTTCTACTGCATAGTCTACAATCTTCTTGTCGGCTGTAGCAGCGCCCAAACCTTGTGATACAACGATTTTTTCTAATTTAGGCACTTGCATTACGCTTTTGTACCCAAATTCTTCCATCATTGCCGGAACAATTTTTTCTTTATATTGTTGTTTTGGTCTTACTATATATTCCATTGTAATTTTAATTATAAAGTTTCACCAGTTGTTTTTGCAACTCTCACTTTTTTATCACCTTCTACTTTGTATCCAGCTTTTGTAGCTTTTCCGCTTTTATCAACCAATGATACGTTTGAAATATGTAGTGAAGCCTCTTTTTCAACGATTCCACCTTGAGGATTTTGAGCAGATGGCTTAGTATGTTTCTTAACAATATTAATACCTGCAACAATAACTCTAGGATCTTTACCTTCTTTTCTGATTACCTCAAGAACTTCACCTTTACTTCCTTTATTTTTTCCGGTAGTAACGATTACGTTGTCTCCTCTTTTTATTTTAACTTTTGTCATTTTCTTAAAATTTTAAAATTAAAGTACTTCAGGAGCTAATGAAATCACTTTCATATATTCTTTGTCTCTCAACTCACGGGCAACCGGTCCGAAAACACGTGTTCCTCTCATTTCTCCAGCAGCGTTTAGTAATACGCAAGCATTGTCTTCGAATTTGATGTAAGATCCATCTTTTCTTCTAACTGCTTTTTTAGTTCTTACCACTACCGCTTTCGATACTTGACCTTTTTTAGCATTACCTGATGGTGTAGAATCTTTGATAGTAACAACGATTTTATCACCAACTGAAGCATATCTTCTTCTGGTTCCTCCCAGAACTCTGATCACCAATACTTCTTTAGCACCTGTGTTATCAGCAACTTTTAATCTTGATTCTGTTTGTAACATTATTACTTAGCTTTTTCTATGATTCTTACTAATCTCCATCTCTTGTTCTTGCTCAAAGGTCTAGTTTCTGTAATCAAAACTGTATCTCCTTCGTTGCACTCATTGTTCTCATCGTGTGCAGTATATTTTTTCGTTTTTAAAACGAACTTACCGTACATTGGGTGCTTTACTCTCGTAGTTTCGCTAACAACAATAGTTTTTTCCATTTTATTGCTGGAAACTACCCCGATTCTTTCTTTTCTTAAATTTCTTTCCATTGTAAAAAGGAATATTATTGTTTGTTAGTTAACTCTGTATTTAGTCTTGCGATTGTTTTTCTCAAATCTCTGATCTGAATCGGATTCTCAACAGGGCTGATTCTGTGTGCTAATTTCATTTTAGAGTAATTAGCTTTAGCATCTGCCAGTTGAACTTTGATATCCTCTACGCTTAGATTCTTGATGTCAGCTTTTTTCATTATAATAGAGATTAAAGAGGTTTAACAAAATCGTTTGCAACTATGAATTTGGTAACTACTGGCAATTTCTGCGCAGCAAGTCTAAGAGCTTCTTTCGCTACTTCGTAAGGCACTCCACCAATTTCGAACATAATTTTACCAGGTTTTACTACGGCTACCCAATATTCTACAGCACCTTTACCTTTACCCATCCTTACTTCGGCTGGTTTCTTAGTAATCGGCTTATCTGGGAATATTTTGATCCATAGCTGACCTTCTCTTTTCATATATCTTGTAGCTGCGATACGCGCTGCTTCAATCTGTCTTGCAGTGATCCAAGCACCTTCAGTCGCTTTGATCCCGAAAGTTCCGTAAGCAAGTTGATTACCTCTTTGGGCAATCCCCTTCATTTTCATCTTATGAACTCTACGGAATTTGGTTCTTTTTGGTTGTAACATAATTTCTTAAATTTTAGATTTTAGAATTTAGATTTTAAAAAAGTAACGGTCATTTAAAAACTATCCTCTAAAATTTTATTAATTATTTCTTCTTGGTTTTCTGTCTCCTCTTTCTCCTCTCTCGCCTCTTTCTCTACCGCCAGCAGGTGCTTTTTTCTGTTGTCCTACAAGTGGTGTAAGTTCTCTTTTACCGTAAACTTCACCTTTCATAATCCAAACTTTTACACCAAGCTTACCGTACTGAGTTAGTGCTTCACCGATATGATAATCGATATCTGCACGGAAAGTAGACAAAGGAATTCTTCCTTCTTTAAAAGATTCTGATCTTGCCATCTCTGCACCGTTCAATCTTCCGGAGATCATTACTTTAATACCTTCTGCACCCATTCTCATAGTGCTAGCCATTGCCATCTTAACAGCTCTTCTGTAAGAGATTCTGTTTTCGATTTGTTTAGCAATACTGTCAGCAACTAAAACAGCGTCTAGCTCAGGTCTTTTGATTTCGAAGATGTTGATCTGAATATCCTTTCCAGTCAATTTTTTCAACTCTTCTTTCAATTTATCAACTTCCTGACCGCCTTTTCCGATGATTAAACCTGGTCTTGCAGTAGTGATAGTTACTGTTACTAATTTTAGTGTTCTTTCAATATAAATTTTTGAAATACCACCTTTAGATAATCTTGCTTCAAGGTATCTTCTGATTTTGTAGTCTTCAGCGATTTTATCACCGTAGTTTTTTCCACCGAACCAGTTCGAATCCCATCCTCTGATGATACCTAATCTGTTACCAATTGGATTTGTCTTCTGTCCCATACCTTGAATTAATTTTTAGTACCTAAAATTAGTGTAATGTGGTTTGATCTTTTTCTGATTCTGTAACCTCTACCTTGTGGGGCAGGTCTTAGTCTCTTCAATTGTCTTGCACTGTCTACAAATATTTCTTTAACGATAAGGTTAGCCTCCTCGATGTCAGCACCTTCGTTTTTAGCTTGCCAGTTTGCAATAGCAGAAAGCAATACTTTTTCTAATTTGTTAGATGCATCTTTCTTAGAGTATTTTAGGATATATAAAGCTTTATCAACTTCTACCCCTCTAATGATGTCAGCAACTAATCTCATTTTTCTTGGAGAAGACGGACAGTCGTTATGTAACGCTTTTGCCACATCTTGGTTTGCTATTTTACGTGCTAAAGCACTTTCTCTTTTTCTTGATCCCATGATTATCTACCTCCTTTATTTTTGTTACCACCGTGACCTCTGAAAGATCTAGTCGGAGAAAATTCGCCTAACTTATGACCAACCATGTTTTCTGTTACATAAACCGGGATAAAAGACTTCCCATTGTGAACAGCGATAGTTTGCCCTACGAAGTCTGGAGAAATCATAGATGCTCTAGACCAAGTTTTGATAACAGTCTTCTTACCAGACTCAACGTTTGCCTGAACCTTCTTATCTAAAGTATGATGAATGAATGGTCCTTTTTTAAGTGATCTTGCCATAATTATTTTCTTTTAGATACGATGTAACGGTTAGACACTTTGTTTTTCTTTCTTGTTTTGTAACCTTTAGCTGGCATACCATTTCTAGATCTTGGGTGTCCACCTGAAGAACGTCCTTCACCACCTCCCATTGGGTGATCAACTGGGTTCATTACAACCGCTCTCGTTCTTGGTCTTCTACCCAACCATCTGCTTCTTCCGGCTTTACCAGATACTGTTAATTGGTGATCTGAGTTTGAAACTGAACCAATCATTGCCATACATTCAGTAAGGATCATTCTGGATTCTCCTGAAGGCAATTTGATGATTGCATATTTTCCGTCTCTTGAAGTCAATTGAGCTGAAGAACCAGCACTTCTTGCCAAGATTGCACCTTGTCCAGGCTTCATCTCTACACAAGAAATTACGGTACCCAATGGAATGTTTTTCAATTTCATTGCGTTACCTACATTTGGTTCTACGCTTTCTCCTGAAACGATTTTTTGATCTACTTTGATCCCGTTTGGAGCGATGATATATCTTTT
>DLND01000067.1:14574-15375 GCA_002476905.1 Flavobacteriales bacterium UBA7519 | reverse complement strand
AAAATGCATTTGTGCAAATGTGGTGGTATGTTTTCCTTTGAGATGCGTGTCGGAAATCTCGCCAGTTCTTAGATCAAGGCTAGGTTGCATCGCGTTAACTAATGTTGATTTTCCACAACCAGAATGTCCAAAGAAAACCGAAGTTTTATCTCTAATTTTTTCAATCAAAAGGTCAAGATTCAGTTTTGAATAAGATGAAATCTGAAGTGTATCATAACCAATATTTTGATACATTGTTTCAATATTTTCTACTATTTCCTTTTCATCATCGTTCAGTGTATCCATTTTGTTGAACAAAATCAATGGGGAAATATTATACGCCTCACAACAAGCCAGAAAACGATCCAGAAATCCTAAAGACGTTTCAGGGAATTTTAAAGTGTAAATGAAACAAGCAATATCGACATTAGAAGCAATGATATGGGCTTCTTTGGAAAGATTAACCGATTTTCTGATGAGATAATTTTTTCTCGGAAAAATTTTGGTAATCCAAGCGACATCATCTTGCTCCAAAGAAAATTCGACCTCGTCTCCTACCGCCAATGGATTGGTAAGACGTGTTTTGATTAATTTGAATTTCCCACGGATTCTGGCTTCAAAGATTTGTTTTGTTTCAGATTCCAAAACCTGATACCAGCTTCCGGTAGATTTGATGATGATTCCTTTCAAACAGTAGAATTTTTGTATTGGCAAATTTAGAAATTTAAAGTTAGCCTTAATCAAAAAAGAAGCTAATAATTTAGCTTCTTTTGGTTTCAATTATTAAAACAGAGAATCTTGTGCAGCCCGACTTGAACGGAG
>DLND01000067.1:11139-14410 GCA_002476905.1 Flavobacteriales bacterium UBA7519 | reverse complement strand
AGCGGGAGTGGAAGGCGGAATAAGCTGCCCAAATAATTGACTTCGAGAACCTCAGACTGACATTATTTATCAATCATAATGTGATTCTGGACTTCGATGCTTTCTTCGTGGATGGCTTTGAAAACTTTCTCTATGAATTCCTGAGACATTCCTGTTTCAAAGGCTTTTTGAGTTGCATATTCTGTAATGACTTTCCAACGTTCTGGCTGAAAAATAGCAATGTTATTTTCTTTTTTAAGAGTTCCGATTTTTTCAGAAATCTTCATTCTTTGAGATAATAACTCAATCAATTGAAAATCCATATCACTGATTAAAGTTCTGTGTTTTCCCATTTCGTCCTCATACCCGGAAATGTCGGAATTACGAACCTGAAGATTGCTAATCATTTCTGCCAAAACTTCTGGTGTGATTTGCTGAGCGGCATCGCTCCAAGCGTTATCTGGGTCGCAGTGACTTTCGATAATCGCACCTTGGTAACCAACATTGAAAGCTTCCTGCGCAACGCCTGCCAAACCAGTTCTGTTCCCACAAATATGTGAAGGATCGATGAACAAAGGAATATTTGGGAATTGATTTTTGAAGTCTAAAGCAATCTGCCAGTTCGGAATGTTTCTGTATTTAGTCTTTTGGTAAGTCGAGAAACCTCTGTGAATGGCACCGATGTTTTCCACACCTTGACCTAATAATCTTTCCAAAGCACCAATCCAAAGTGCTAAATCTGGATTAACTGGATTTTTTACCAAAACAGGTTTGTTGGTTTCTCTCAATGCTTGAGCAATCTCTTGAACCGTGAATGGATTAACCGTAGAACGTGCTCCAATCCAAAGAATATCTACATCAGCTTCCAATGCTGCAAAAACGTGGTGTGCATTCGCAACTTCTGTCGCCGTTTTGAAACCAAATTCTTCTTTTANNTTCAGCCAGTTAAGACCGATTACGCCTACGCCTTCGAAACCGTTTGGTTTGGTTCTAGGCTTCCAAATTCCTGCACGGAAAGCTGAGATTTCTGCACCACTTTCTTTCAGTCTTTTAGCTGTTTCCAACATTTGAGATTCGCTTTCTGCACTACAAGGACCTGCAATAATCATTGGGCTTGCGAAGTCTTGAATCCACTCGTTCTTTAAATCGTTTAAGTTCATATTTTTAAATTTTATATATTTTTAAATTAATGCAATAGTGTATCTGTTATAAATCTTGATTTATAGTTCTTTTTCAAAAAGTACCGTTAAAAAAATTTTAAATGTGTTACGGAATTTGAAATTTTTCCGCGCGTTTTTGAGAAAGAAATTCAGTTAGCTATACCAATAAAATCGATAATAGGTTCTGAAATTCCCGTAATAAAATCCAAAAAAGCTAAATAATCTGTCAAAAGAAATGACAGATTCTGAAGTTGTAAAATATGGAAATTGGTTTGATTCCATTTTATAAATCCTTTGTGGAAGGACTTTTAGCTTATTTTGGTTAATATTTTTCCTTCTTTCGTTGAAGAAATATTTAACAAATATATAAATTTATGTCAAATCAAACTTCATCAAATCATCTAAATCTTTCAATAAAGGATTAATCTTCACAAATTTATCAAAGATTTTTCGTTTGGTCATCACTTCCTTTTTGATGGTTAAGTCTGTTTGATAATCAATTTCAAACTTAAAATTATTGACTTTATGCCTTAAATGATTAAAAAACTCTGGGCTGACTCTATCAAACTCTGCTTTAGCAAATTCAGACGAATACTTTACTATCACAAGATTCTCATCAGATTTTTCCATCTTAAAACTGCTGATGGCATTGTAAAGAAATGTGTTGGTTTTTAAAGTATTTTTTAGGAAAATTTCCCACTCTCTGTCCAAATCCGTTTGAGAAAAATGATTTGATGGGAGATTTTCATCTTTTACATCTGAAAATTCATCTTTTTTGACTTCTTCTTTTTTTTCTAAAGCCGCTTTGATACTGAATGGAGAACTGGAAGATTTTCTTGCAATTGGTTCCGATGCTTTCTGAATTACTTTTTTTGGTTCTTCAAAGGAAACTTTAGTGGTTGGTTGCTGGTTGTGGGTTGTCTGTTCTTTAACTTCTAATCTCGACTCTTCAATCTTGATGCTTGGCTCTTGAATAAGGTTAGCTTCAAGAAGTGGCGCTAATATTAAAAATTTTTTTTTTTAGCTTCCAAACCTGCAGTCAGACTTGACAATTGCATAAGAGCAATTTCTACTGTCAATCTTGGGTTTTTGGAATTTTTATAATTGATGTCAGCGAAATTACAAATCTCGATTCCATCAATTAATTGTTGTGCAGACCATTTCTGAGATTGTTCAGCGAATTTGGACTTCGTTTTCTCCCCGACTTCAATTAGATTCAGAGTTTTAGGATTTTGGGCCATCATCAGATCTCGGAAATGATTCCCTAATCCGGCAATGAAAATATGCGGATCAAATCCTTTTTTCACAATCTCATCAAAAGCTGTCAAAACACTAGGAATATCATTCTCTTTTGCTAAATCTACAATTTTCAGATATTGATCGTAATCGAGAATATTGAGAACTTCAGCTGCTTTTTCGAGTGTAATATTTTTCTGGGAAAAGGTGCTTAATCTATCAAAGATTGACAAAGCATCTCTCAAAGCGCCATCTGCTTTTTGAGCAATCAGATAAAGCGCATCATCTTCATAAGTAATGCTTTCCTTTTCAGCAATTTTTCTCAGATGCTCCTGAATATCTTCAATCGTGATTCTCTTGAAATCATAAATTTGACATCTTGAAAGAATTGTTGGAATGATTTTATGCTTCTCTGTTGTCGCAAGAATGAAAATAGCGTGAGCTGGTGGTTCTTCCAATGTTTTCAGAAACGCGTTGAAAGCAGCCTGAGACAACATATGAACCTCATCTATGATATAAACTTTATATTTCCCAACCTGAGGCGCAAATCTTACTTGGTCAATCAATTCTCTGATATCGTCAACAGAGTTGTTGGAAGCCGCATCTAATTCATAAATATTAAATGCAAATCCATCATCATCCGCCGCTCCAGATTTTTCATTGATTTTTCTAGCTAAGATTCTGGCGCAAGTTGTTTTACCAACTCCTCTTGGTCCGCAGAATAATAAAGCCTGCGCTAACTGACTTTCGTCAATTGCATGTTCCAAAGTATCGGTAACGTGAGATTGCCCAACAACAGTGTCAAACTCTTGCGGACGGTACTTGCGTGCGGATACGATGAAATTTTCCATTGTTCAAAAGTAAGGATTAATTGTGAATTTTGGAAATGGTTTTTG
>DLND01000067.1:9682-11127 GCA_002476905.1 Flavobacteriales bacterium UBA7519 | reverse complement strand
AGGCGTAAAACTTAGCAAAGAACGGATGAATTATTCATCTTCATCCAGAAAATCCAATTCATTATCACTTTGAATATAGTCTGGAGAAATTCCCTGAGGATTAAACAAACCCCAATTATCAACAATGTAATGTTTGGGATTAAAGCTTGAAATCCAATCGATGAATAGAAGTCTGAATTCTTCAATTAAGTTTCTCACTAAATTATAATATTTTGAATCAGAAAAACCAAAATATTCCAAAGTATTTCCTCCAACAAAAATATCTCTTGCTGCTTTTCTGATAATTGTAGCATTCTCCATTTTAATATCATAAAGTTTCACAGCTTCGGCACCACAAATCTTGGCTTGAATCAACATTATGTCTGCAAGTAAATTACCTTTTATGCTTTGCAAATATTCATTATCTTCTGGAAACAAACTTGTAATAGTTTCAAGGACATTAAAAATTTCTTGAGATTTTTTATAAATCGGTAATTCAAAGCATTCCATCTAAATTAAATTTTGAAATTAAATATAACAAAAAAAGAGAGCAAAATTGCTCTCTTTAAAATATCTTGATTGAATTTTTTTACAATTCCAAAGCTTTTCTTTCGTTACCATCCATTAAGAATTCTACCGGATTATCAATCGCTTCTTTCACAGCAACCAAGAAACCTACAGATTCTTTTCCGTCGATAATTCTGTGGTCATAAGACATCGCAACGTACATCATTGGTCTGATAACAACTTGTCCGTCAATTGCCATTGGTCTTTGAAGTATGTTGTGCATTCCCAAGATTGCAGATTGCGGCGGGTTGATAATAGGCGTTGACAACATAGAACCGAAAGTTCCACCATTAGTAATTGTGAATGTTCCGCCAGTCATTTCGTCAACAGTGATTTTACCGTCTCTAACTTTAGTTGCCAAATCTTTGATATTAGCTTCAACACCTCTAAGTGTCATATTTTCAGCATTTCTAAGAACAGGAACCATCAAACCTTTTGGTCCGGAAACCGCGATAGAAATATCTGCAAAGTCATAATTGATTTTGAAATCGCCATCGATAGAAGCGTTAACATCTGGATAAAGTTTCAATGCTCTCGTTACAGCTTTTGTAAAGAAAGACATAAATCCAAGTCCGATACCGTGCTTAGCAGCGAATTCTTCTTTGTATTGTTTTCTGATTCTGAAGATTTCTGACATATCAACCTCGTTGAAAGTCGTCAACATTGCTGTTTCATTTTTAACTGACACTAATCTTGCAGCAATCTTTCTTCTAAGCACTGAAAGTTTTGTAGTCGTTTGAGCTCTGTTTCCACCAGCAGGCGCACTTCCCATTGCAGGAACAGAAGCTGTCACCGCATCATCTTTCGTGATTCTGCCATCTCTGCCAGAACCTGTTACTTGCGATGCACTGATTCCTTTTTCATCAAGAATTTTTTTAGCAGCAGGCGAAGGCGTTTGT
>DLND01000067.1:9341-9563 GCA_002476905.1 Flavobacteriales bacterium UBA7519 | reverse complement strand
GTTTGTGACGCGTAAGTTTCTGTTTTAGCAGTTTCAGCTTTTACCGGTGCTGGTTCTTCTTTCTTAACTTCTGCTTTTGGCTCTTCTTTCGGTTTTTCTTCAGCTGGAGCCGCAGAACCTGATGGTTTAGCCGCATCCATATCAATAAGACAAACCACTTGTCCAACTTGTACTACTTCTCCTTCTTCAGCTTTCAAAGTAATAATTCCGCTTTGCTCAGCA
>DLND01000067.1:1463-9197 GCA_002476905.1 Flavobacteriales bacterium UBA7519 | reverse complement strand
AGGAAGTTCCAAAGTTGCCTTATCAGAATCTACTTCTGCAATAGGCTGATCTTTTTCTACATAATCACCGTCTTGTACTAACCACGTTGCAATTTCTACTTCTGTGATAGATTCTCCCGGTGAAGGAACTTTCATTTCTAATATTGACATACTAATATTTGTTTTTAATTTCAGAACAATCCGAAGATTGCTATTCTTTATAGTTTATTAATTTTATTAAGCTGTTACTGGTCTTTTTACTGGCGCATCTTCGGTCTGGAAAACATCATTGATGATTTTAGTTTGATTTTTCTCAAACATCTTATAACTTCCTGGCGCTGGCGCTCCACTAGCAACAGGAGAAATCACTTGGATACCTGTATCTCTGAAATTTCTTAAAATGAAACTCCAAGCACCCATGTTTTCCGGTTCTTCCTGAGCCCAAATTAAATCTTTTCTGTTTTTATACTTATCAAAGATTGCATTGATTTTATCCATATTCAAAGGATAAATTTGCTCCAATCTTACCAAAGCCACTTTATCATCATTAAGCTCTTCTTTTTTAGCCAATAAATCGTAGTACAATTTACCTGTACAAAGCACTAATCTTTCCACTTTTGCTGGATCAGCAGTTGGGTCATCTAAAATCGGCTGGAAACTTCCGTTGGCTAAATCTTCCAAAGGAGAAACCACTTTTGGATGTCTCAATAAAGATTTTGGTGTCATAATAACCAATGGTTTTCTGAATGCGAATTTCATCTGTCTTCTCAACAAATGGAAATAGTTGGCTGGAGAAGTGATATTAGCAACAATAATATTTTCGTTAGCAGAAAGCGTCAAGAATCTTTCTAATCTTGCAGAAGAGTGTTCCGCACCTTGACCTTCGGAACCATGAGGCAACATCATTACCAATCCGTTTTGGATTTTCCATTTTTCCTCAGCAGCCACTAAATATTGGTCAACAATAATCTGAGCACCGTTTGTAAAATCTCCAAACTGAGCCTCCCAAATTGTCAAAGTTTTAGGCGCCGCCATTGCATAACCATAATCAAATCCTAAAACACCGTATTCTGACAAATGTGAGTTGTAAACATCAAATCTTTGTTCGTTGATGTGTCTTAGTGGAATGTATTCTTCTTCTGTATCTTCTGTTTTTACCACAGCATGACGGTGAGAGAACGTTCCTCTTTCCACATCCTCACCAGAGATTCTTACATTGTAACCTTCTGTCAAAAGTGTAGCATATGCCAACAATTCTGCAAGAGCCCAATCTAGCGAATTGCTTTCCACCATTTTGATTCGGTTTTCGAAAAGACGGGTGATTTTGTTAATGAATTTCTTATCAGCCGGAAGCGTAGAAATCTTAACCGCCAATTCTTTAAGTTTTTCTAAATCAAATTTTGTATCGATGGTAGAATTGGTAACAGCGCCTTTTCCCCCGATTGGGAAATCTGTCCAGTCATCTTTCATAAAGATGTCCATTGTATTTCTTTCGATTTCTTTGGAAGCATCAAAGTTTTCATCTAATAAAGCCTTGAACTCCTGCTCCATTTTTTTCAAAACTTCATCAGAAACCACATTTTCTTTAATCAAAAGTTCTTTGTAGATTTCTCTTGGATTTGGGTGTTTTGAAATTAATTTATAAAGATTTGGTTGAGTAAATCTTGGTTCATCACCTTCGTTGTGTCCATATTTTCTGTAACCTAAAAGGTCGATATAAACATCTTTACCAAACTTCGCACGGAAGTCTGCCGCAAATCTAATCGCGTGAACCACAGCTTCTACATCATCGGCATTAATGTGCATTACTGGAGAATCTGTCACTTTTGCAATATCTGTACAGTAGACAGATGATCTTGCATCTAGATAGTTAGTGGTGAAAGAAACCTGATTATTCACAACGATGTGAACTGTTCCGCCCGTTCTGTAACCTTCCAGATTCATCATCTGAGCGATTTCGTAAACGATACCTTGACCAGCAATAGCCCCGTCCCCGTGGATAACTATTGGTAAAACTTTAGAATAATCATCTTTGTAAACGTTATCCACTTTTGCTCTACAGATTCCTTCCACAAGAGCCCCAACAGTTTCAAGGTGAGATGGGTTTGGAGTAAGGTTGATCCTTACTTCTTCACCATTTGCGGTTGTAATTTTCTTAGAAGAACCTAAGTGATACTTAACATCACCAGAGAAAACATCTTCTTCAAATTCTTTCCCTTCAAATTCTGAGAAAATCTGCTTGTAAGATTTCTGGAAAATATTAGTCAAAACATTTAGACGACCTCTGTGAGCCATACCAAGCACAACTTCGTCAACACCTAATTGCGAAGAACGCGTAATCAATTGGTCAAGCGCAGGAATCAAAGATTCACCACCTTCCAGAGAGAAACGTTTTTGTCCAACGAATTTTGTATGAAGATAATTTTCAAACGCCACCGCTTGGTTTAATTTGAAAAGGATTTCAGTTTTTTCCTCAGCGGATAATGTAGGATGGTTTTCATTCACATTCACCCATTCCATAATCCATTTTTTCTCCTCAACATTTTGGATATGCATATACTCTACACCGATAGAATCACAATAAATGTTTTCTAAATGTGTAATAATCTCTTGCAAAGTTGCAGGACCTGGCATACCGGTCTGAGTTGCAGAATTGAATTTTTTGTTCAAATCTTCCTTAGACAACCCAAAATTTTCTATATCAAGTGTTGGAAAGTAATGTCTTCTTTCTCTTACTGGATTGGTTTTTGTAAAAAGGTGACCTCTCGACCTGTAAGCTTCGATTAGGTTCACTACTTTGAATTCTTTTGAAATATCTTCTGAAACAGCATTGTTTGTAACTGCTTGCTGAGCGTATTGAACTGGAGCTGATTGAGAAACGGACTGTGATGTCGCATCTTCATCGCTGTAATTTTCCAATGCAAAATCAAAACCTTGGAAAAAAGCTTTCCAAGAAGGTTCTATAGCATCTGGGTATTTTTTGTACTGCTCGTACATATCATCAACTAACTGAGCATGTACGGCATTTAGAAATGAAAATTTATCCATTATTACAGATTATCTGTTAAAATTTTAATTTTAAATAATTGCCAACAAATTTACTAAATTTTTGTAGATCTTTGGCTAAGGTGATGTTTTATTCCCGTAAATATACATGATATTTATCAGATTTTTTTATCGATAAACTGGCAGAGATAATTTGAGTTTTACATCTTGATTATCAACCGGTTCTTCCAAGAACTCTTCCATTAGCTGACCGTTTCTCAAAGTATCTTTTTTAGCCTTTTTCAAAAGCTCCTGAATATTTTTCACACGGTTGTAATAATTCCCCTGATAATAGATGTAATAAACTTTGGAAGCGTTGAGTGTTTGGAAACTGAAATTATTATCACTCACCGGAATCCTTTTGGATAACGGAACACCATAGAAATAAGATATTTCCTTATCTTTCAGATTCGATGGATTTGTAATCATCACGGGTGTCCCGAATTCGTCATCTTTTTTCCCAAGATCCGAACGGACAAAATTTACGACTTTTCCGTGATTCATCAGCACATTTTTGAATAAAACATCCTTTGAATTTCGCGTACTCACATTAACTCCCAAAAGCAAAGCGCCTTCCCTATTTTCAACCATAATACTATCATATTTGATTGAGGCTAATTTCTGATCTCTATCAACTTTGTTCCCTAATAACTGATAAAGATTCTTCATACTCTTATCAATATTCTCTACGAAAAAATCTTCCGCCAGAAGATTAATAGAACGTTCAAGATAGCTGCGTTTTGGAGTATGGATGTTCCAGAATATTTTCGTTTTTGTTCCTTCTGGTATGAATTTCACATCAATCAGATAAGGATTATTATTTTTTCCTTCGAAAAGCTGATAACGTATTGTTTTGCCGGGATTGGAATATCGTATAAAAAAATCTCCTGACTCGCTACTCAATTTATCAGTATATTTCATAGAACTGTCTTTCCCTTCGTAGGGTGTAAAGAAAGAATAACTCACATCTTTTTTCTCGGTAAAAAAATCATTCCACGAAGAGAAATTCTGTAAGTTATTAAACTGTGGAAATACTTTTTCTATGGGATAATTGATTTCTGACTGGTGGGTAAAACTTTTGCTTTCATCAACAAAATTCATAGACAATGAATAGAGTCCGAAAAGACAAAGTACTATAATGATGATAAATTTGAACCAACGCATTTTAAAAAAAATAATTAGAAAGGATAACCGATTGCGAAATTAAAAGTAGGCTTCAGCAGTTTTATTTTATTGGCAACCCATCTGCTTCCTTCCGGCTGATTGGGATCGTACATTTTATAAGCCATATCAAGACGAAGTGTAACATAAGCAACATTAACCCTTAATCCAAAACCGCTCCCCACTCCCATCTGGCTGATAAATTTTTTGAATTTGAACTGATCTCCAAAACCATTATCTTTTAAACCCCAAATGTTACCGGCATCTGTAAAAACAGCAGCTTCAAACATATTATTCAGTGGCACTCTATATTCCACACTTGTTGTAAGTTTAACATTGTCCATAGCATAAGATCTTACGCGCTTATCCAGCTGAGAATCTGCAGGTCCCAGACCTCCAAAAGCCAGCCAGGCACGGATATCGTACGCACCACCATTGAAATAAGATCTGATAAAAGGCATCTCACTTGAGTTACCATAAGGAATTCCTATGCCTACAAACTGCCTAAAGGCTAATGTATGAGGCTTTGCCCGATCATTAAAAAATGTATAATATTTTTTGAAATCGAGGTCAAATTTTATAAACTGTGAAATTGGTATTTTGAAAATAGTCTTCGTATTACCAGTAATGAGATAATTTTCTTCCTTTTTTGTCAGAAGATTAAGAACATTTCCTGCAATTTCTACTTTCCCGTTGAATGCAAAAGGATTTCTGTAATCTTTTTTCCCAATTTCATTATAAGCAAAATTGTAAATGATAGAAGATATAATCACATCCTGTGTCTGCCGTTCTTTATTATACAAGGACTGCAAAAAGTTGTATAGCAGATTCCTGTCATTATTAGTCAATTTGGTGATAAATGCTTGATCTGAAAGAATCGTGGAAGAGATATCGTCATAAGAAGCTCCAGAATTAACTGTTCCCGGATGATCTATCTCGTAAAGATTAAAAACAGCTTTTCTTATATCATTATCGCCGGGAAAAAAGTCATAATATTTGTCTTTGTTCTGTGTGAGACTGAGCTGTGTATTAAACAAAGTAAGCCTATGCTGGATCTTTCCATCTTCTATATTGGCATTGTAATTCAAACCTGCATTGAAGTTAATCCTTCCAAGTCCAATGTTGTTCTGGATAGATGTTCCTAAAGAAATGCTCGTGGTAGGAGAATATCTTTTTGGGATGAGTTTATAATAATTCCGGAACGGGACTAATAATCTCGGAAAAAGTAAAGATGCCTGAGCAGATAATTCGTATGCATTGAAAATAGCCCCTGGATTTTTAGGATCTTTTGTAGTCCCTATCACACCTGAAAAACTGGTAATAAGGTTTTCCGCACCTCCAAAGAGATTCCTGGTGGTTAAATCTACAGAAGGTGAAAAACCAAAGTTCAGAATTTGGGAGTAATGGATATCCGTAGCAATATTGAATTCATATTTTGGAAGCGGTCTAAGAACATATTCCACATCTATAATACTGTCTCTTTCTGCTGGTGTTCCTTCTTTTCTGAGTTCGTCTGACGCTTTTATTATCGTGAAATTATTCATCGATATCAGGTTTCTTCTTGTAAGATCCAATTGTGATTGCTTGTAAACCTGCCCTGTTTTTACAATAATCGGAAGCCAAAGTGAATTAACCTTATAAGTACTGTCTGCTCTGTAGAAATTAATTCCTCTAAGACTATCGTGAATAGGCAGATTTTCAGCAGAATTACTGTTAGTTACTGACACTTTTATTTTCCCAATGGTCGCTTTTCTGTAAGGTGTACCAATGGAATCTTTAAGAATGTTCATCGTCACAGGAACATTTTTTCGGCTTTGTAAAGAATCTGCCACAAAATAAATATCCTGATTGTCATTATTGAATTTATAATAACCTTGTTCCCTCATCAGATCGTTGATTCTTACAATCTCTTTTTCCAGAACAGTTTCGTCCAGAATTCCACCTCTTTTAACAAGACTTTTACTAATATTATTTTCGTAGATGCTTCTTACATTGGCATCTGGAATATTATAAAAATATTCTTTGATATAAGTAGGATCTTTATGAGTGATTATATACTCTACCTCTGCTTTTTTGGCTGCAGAATCTCGCTTAACGTCCGTTTTCACATCAGAATCCCAATAACCCCTGTTAATCAGTCTGTTATTAATACTCTTAGCACTTTGTTTTGTTTTAGAATCACTGTAGATAACCGGCGCCTGTCCAACAGTATGAAAGAAACGGTTCCAAAACAGATTTTTGCCTACATATTCCGGATGCCCGTACTTTACGAAAAGAGAATCTCTAAGTTTCTGACTTCTCATTTCGTTCGGGTAGGTCATATATTCTTTTAGTATCGTATCGTACTTTGGATTGGCCATATTATAAAAACCAAGCCCAATTGGCAGTATAAAAAGTGCTTTCTTATTCGGTTTTTGAGCAACAAGATCCGGAATCTCATCGGAAAATATTTTCCCGTCTGTATATTTGAACTTGTTGTCTGTAAGCAGATATTCGCCGTCGGGAACTTTTTTTGTCACATTACAAGCGTACAAAAACACACTTAAAATTGCGGCATAATAAAATATATGATATTTTTGAAAATATTTGTTGATATGCTTACGGCTCATACTATAAAGATAATACAGTCTCTGGACAAAAAGAAATACAGGCAAAAATACAATTTGTTTTTAGTTGAAGGTAATAAAATCATAAAAGAACTTCCAAATTCGGATTATGAGATTACAGAATTGTATTCTACAGATCCTGACACACTCAATTTAGAAAACTCTAAAATTCACAAAATTCAGCCTGCGGAGCTGAAGAAAATCAGTTTTTTGCAAACACCAAAGGATTCCGTAGCGGTTTGCAGGATTCGTGAGAACGAAAAAATTATTGAAACCAATATCCAGATTATCTTAGATGGCATTCAGGATCCTGGGAACCTGGGTACAATTATAAGGCTTGCAGACTGGTTCGGAATAGAACAGATCATCTGTAGTAATGATACTGTAGACGTTTACAATCCAAAAGTTATACAAGCTACAATGGGATCTTTTCTACGCGTAAACGTAGTTTATACCAATTTAGAAAGTTATTTGACCAATTATAAATATCCAGTTTTCGGAACGGATATGGACGGAAAAAATATTTATAAGACTGAATTCCCGGCAAAATTTTCAATCATATTTGGTAACGAGGGAAACGGAATAAGACCTTCTACTGAAGAACTGATTTCACAAATGATCACGATCCCAAGGTTTGGGAAATATAAGTCTACAGAAAGCCTTAACGTATCTATGTCAGCAGGAATTATCCTAGGACAGATATTTTCGAACAAAAAATATTAAATGATTTTGCCTAGGCTGGAAGTTGTTTTATTTTTTTGATAGTCATCCAGTTTTTCACTCAAATATCTTAGAGCATAAGGAGCCACATAGATTAGAGCTAAGCCTATAATTTTCTTTTTCCAGCTTTTATTCATCACGCTTTTTTTAGCATAATTACCCACTAAAGACACGGCTCCCATTCTTAGAGTGTTTTCCAGAAGACCTGACTTAACTGTATCTC
>DLND01000067.1:0-1385 GCA_002476905.1 Flavobacteriales bacterium UBA7519 | reverse complement strand
ATCTCCGGCAAGACTAACTATATTTTTTTTAGAAGTTGCTTCCTTCATACCTGAAGATATTTCTTTCATAATATTCTGGGTATCAATTGCAAGTGAAGTACTTCCATCCGAATCTTCTTTTTCCTTCAGAAATCTGTCAGTAAGACCATTGGTCATAATGCTTAGACTCTCTCTTTTATTTTTGAAGGTCAGAATATCCTCCAACTCGCTTATTTCATTTTTTAGAAGTTTCTTTTGACTTCTAAGCTCATTTAGATCAGTATAATTTTGAGACATGATATTAATGTTTTAAAAATTCGATTACCATATTGGCAATGGCGTTGACTATTTTTTTCTTTAGGGCAATTACTATAAGTACTATTAGAAAGTAAAAGCCAGAAACAATCAGAAAACCATAAGATATAGTTCCAAGTGACTCACCTATAAGAAAAGCAATTCCAAAATTGAGAAGAATAATAAAAAATGAAAATGCAATTAGTAAGATGGATAGGAACGAAATGAATCCAGCAGACAAAGAAGATTTCTCTGTGAACTGAATTTTGAGAAGATCAACACGTTTGGACACATATTCTTTTAAAATCTCTACCATAGGAATCTTATTAGCATAAAATTACACATTTATTTATAAAAAAAGGAACTTAGAAACTAAGTTCCTTTTCGATTAATCTATCACTTGATTATTTCAATCCATCAAGCTCAGATTCAACATCTTTTACAACATCAGATGTTTTGGAAACCACCTGATCTTTATATTTGTCGTAGCTCTCTTTAACCGTTTGAGCTACGTTTTGTGCTGTTTCTTTAACCTGTGAAGATAAATTATCGTACTTATCTTTCACTGTAGAAGACACTTCAGAATATTTATCTTTTACTTTTTCAGAAGTTTTACCGTATTCATCTACAGCTTTATCCTTTAGGTCGTTTGCTTTTTCTTTTATTTTTCGTCTGGTTTCTTTACCTTCTTCCGGTGCATAAAGCAAACCAAGAATAACACCTGTTGCAGCTCCTGCTAGCAATGCAGCTAATACTGCTGAATTTGATTTTTTTGACATTATTTATAATTTTTAAGTTTATTTTAAACCATTTATTTATAGTTCTAAATTTACAACTAAAATGCCAAAGAAAAAATAAGTTTCTTAAATTTTTGTTAAAACTTTTTGATATAGGACAAAATAAGATCTATTGTTTCTTCCTTATTTATATTTGTATTGTCAATAAGAATAGCATCATCAGCCTGCTTAAGTGGAGACAACTCGCGCTCACTATCAATTTTATCTCTCGAAATCAGATTTTGTTTCACAGTTTCGATATCTGTTTTCTCACCCGCCGCTTGTAGCTCAAGAAAACGTCTTCTGGTACGCTCATCCTGGCTTGCTGTCATAAAA
>DLND01000117.1 GCA_002476905.1 Flavobacteriales bacterium UBA7519 | reverse complement strand
TCAGTTCAGAACGTTTTAGCCAAAGAATAGCTACTTTTCCTTCTTTAGTCAACTCAATTCTGCTAAGAACTAAAGAAAGAAGATGTAAACGTGAAATGGTGTTTGTGTCCCAAGTATTAGAAGTGATAACGGCTGGGTCAGCGCCTTTTTCAATCAAATCTGCCACAATTCTATGGGTTGTTGCACTCGTAGAACGGAATCGGAAACCGCCCGTATCAGTCATTATTCCTGTATAAAGACATTGTGCAATATCAAGATTCACCAATTTTTCGTCGTTATTCGCTTGGATGAAATGATAAACCATTTGACAAGTCGCAGGAACTGTCGTGTCAGAATAAACATAATCAAATTGTTCCGGCATCTGATGATGGTCAATCAGCACTTTTTTGGCTCTTGCTTTGGTTACCCAATCGCCAAGAAGTCCGATTCTTGAAGGCGAATTAAAATCAAGACAGAAAATAACATCAGCATTATAAATCGCTTCACCAGCCACCTTTCTTTTGTAATCTGCAATCAGAATTTTCTTGGCTTCCGGCATCCATTTCAGGAATTTTGGAAAGTCGTTTGGCGTAATTACAGTGGCATCCACACCTTTTGTTTTCAAGTAATGTTTTAGACCGAGAGAAGAACCAATTGCGTCTCCGTCGGGATTATAATGCGTTACAATAACGATATTATTTTCCGGAACGAGAAGATGATTGATTTCTGAAATTTCTTTGTCTGTAAACATAAACGATTATTTGAAATATGAATTTTCAAAGGTAAAACTTTAAAATAAAAAAATCGGCTCAAAGTTGAACCGATTTTTTATTAATCAACAATTTTAAATCTTCCCTTGAAATTTCCGTAACTTTGCAATCCATTAAAAGGTTTTCAATCTTTTATTTTAATCATTTTAATTTAAAATCAATGCACAAAGCAGGATTCGTAAATATCGTCGGGAAACCGAATGCCGGAAAATCAACACTTCTCAACCAATTAATGGGGGAGAAGCTGGCAATTGTTACCCAAAAAGCACAAACGACACGTCACCGTATTTTCGGGATTTATAATGAAGAAGATTTGCAGATTGTTTTCTCTGATACGCCAGGTGTTCTAGATCCAAAATATGGTTTGCAGGAAAAAATGATGGATTTTGTGAAAGACTCTTTGCAGGATGCAGACGTTTTCCTGTTCATTGTAGATGTGACGGACAAATCAGAACCATCCGAATTTTTAATTGATAAACTGAACAAAATTCCTGTTCCGGTTTTATTACTATTAAATAAAATTGACCAGACCAACCAAGAAGATCTAGAAAAAATAGCAACAGAATGGCACGAGAGGATCCCGAAAGCTGAGATTCTCCCGATTTCTGCGCTTAACAATTTCAATACGGAAATTATTCTTCCGAAACTGAAATCTATGTTGCCGGAAAGTCCTGCTTACTACGACAAAGATATGTACACAGATAAACCTGAGCGTTTTTTTGTGAATGAGGCTATTCGTGAGAAAATTCTTCTTAATTACGAAAAAGAAATTCCATATTCTGTTGAAGTGGTGACGGAAATTTTCAAAGAAAAAGAGGGCGCAATTGTGATAGATTCTATTATCTATGTAGAGAGAGATACGCAGAAAGGAATTATCATCGGCCACAAGGGAGAAGCTATTAAGAAAGTTGGAACAGAGGCGAGAATAGATTTGGAGAAATTCTTTGGAAAGAAAATTCATCTTAATCTGTTTGTGAAAGTGAAAAAAGACTGGCGAAAAAATGACAGAGATCTGAAAAACTTTGGCTACCGTTAAAAAATTAAATCCTTTATTACAAAGGATTTTTTTTATTTTAAATAAGTAGTAAAAATTAGTTAATCAAACCATTGAGCAACATAATCCTTGATAATTATCCAAAAATTTTTGCCAAGAAAATAGATTAGAGTAGAAGTGATGATGCCTTTTACTGTAAAAAAAATAATTCCGCCAATTCCAAATTTTTTCAGCAGACTTTTCCACTTCGGCGATTTCTTTTCTTCGGTCGGCTGTAATTGGTCTTCCATTTTTATTTTTTTCAAAAATATGAATTATTTCGCAATTTAGATTGATTCAAAATTATAAAAAATCCTTATTTATAGATTTTTAAGTCGCCGTTGTCTAATTATAATGATTCATAACTTCCTCATTTACAAATTAATTATCTTGACTTATCCTTTAATTTTCCATTAAATTTTAATCTATTACTAACGTTTGTTAGTTTTGAATTTTGTCGTTCGAAATATATTTTTATCTTTAGAAACTTCTAAAAAAACAAAATTTATGTCCTCGATTTCGATATTAGATAACCTAAAAAGATTAGGCATTTCAACAGAAAATAATGGTACTTCTACCGGATTAGAATTTTTCTCATCTGGACAAAATATAGAAAGCTTTTCTCCTGTAGATGGAAATCAGATTGCTTCAATCAAAACTTCAGACGTTGCAGACTACGAAAAAGTGGTAGCAAAAGCACAAGTAGCTTATAAAGAGTTCAGACAGGTTCCTTCGCCGAAACGTGGTGATTTGGTTCGTCAATTCGGAAATAAATTAAGAGAATACAAAGACGATTTAGGTAAATTGGTTTCTTACGAAATGGGGAAGTCTTTGCAGGAAGGTCTTGGCGAAGTTCAGGAAATGATTGACATCTGCGATTTTGCAGTCGGATTATCCCGTCAGCTTCACGGTTACACTATGCATTCAGAAAGACCAGGACACAGGATGTACGAACAATATCATCCACTAGGAATTGTTGGTGTGATTTCCGCTTTCAATTTTCCGGTAGCAGTTTGGAGTTGGAATGCAGCTTTAGCTTGGATTTGTGGAAATGTTGTCATCTGGAAACCATCAGAAAAAACACCACTTTGCGCGATTGCTTGTCAAAATATTTTCGCTGAAGTTGCAAGAGAAAATGGATTGCCAGAAGGAATTTCTAGTCTTGTAATTGCAGATCACGAAATCGGAGATAAGTTAGTCAATGATAAAAGAATTGCTTTAGTTTCTTTCACAGGATCTACAAGAGTTGGAAGAATTGTCGGGAAGAATGTAGCAGAACGTTTCGGAAAATCGATTCTGGAATTGGGTGGAAATAATGCCATCATCATTACAGAAAATGCAGATCTTAATATGTCAATCATCGGTGCCGTTTTTGGCGCAGTTGGGACAGCTGGACAAAGATGTACTTCCACAAGACGTTTGATTATCCAAGAATCTGTTTATGACGAAGTGAAAAATCGTTTGGTAAAAGCTTACGGACAACTGAAAATCGGAAATCCCTTGGATGAAACCAATCACGTTGGTCCACTTATCGACAAATCTGCAGTAAAACAATATCAAGATTCCATCGAAAAATGTAAGTCTGAAGGTGGGAAATTCATCGTTGAAGGTGGCGTTTTGGAAGGTGGAAATTATACTTCGGGATGTTACGTGAAACCTTGTATTGCTGAGGTTGAAAACAGTTATGAAATCGTTCAACACGAGACTTTTGCACCAATTCTTTATTTGATTAAATATAAAACTCTGGACGAAGCAATCGCTCTACAGAATGATGTTCCGCAAGGTTTAAGTTCAGCCATTATGACTCAAAATCTAAGAGAAGCAGAATTGTTCCTTTCCAACGGAGGTTCAGATTGTGGAATCGCAAACGTGAATATTGGAACTTCAGGCGCAGAAATCGGAGGTGCTTTTGGTGGCGAAAAAGAAACCGGCGGTGGAAGAGAATCTGGTTCCGATGTCTGGAAATATTATATGAGAAGACAAACCAACACGATTAATTACACAACCAGTTTGCCTTTGGCACAAGGAATTAAATTCGATTTAGATTAATTAAGTTAGAAGTTGGAAGTCAGATGTCGGAAGTTTTTACTCGGCATTTATTATTTATCAATCATCATTTATCACTTATAACAAATGAGCACACTTGTACACGAGAATAAAGTAAAAGAAACATTAGGAAAACACATCCTAGCCGACGGTTTCGACTTTGTAATGGATTTTGAGAAGTCCCACGGTTCATACATTGTAGATCGTTTGACGGGCAAAGAATATCTTGATATGTTCTCTATGTTCGCATCGGCTTCCGTAGGTTACAATCACCCATACATTTTAGAAAAAGCAAATTGGTTGGGAAGATTAGCAACTTACAAACCGACTTTGAGCGATGTTTATCTTCAGGAATATGCAGATTTTATGGAGGTTTTTTCCAGAGTTGCGATTCCTAAAGAATTACCTTATTGCTTTTTCGTAGAAGGTGGCGCTTTGGCTGTAGAAAATGCTTTGAAAACGGCGTTCGATTGGAAAACCAGAAAGAACTGGCAAAAAAATATTGATAAAGAAGCGGGAATGGTCATCCATTTCAAGCAATCTTTCCACGGAAGAAGTGGTTATACATTGTCTTTAACCAATACATCTGACCCTAGAAAACATCAATACTTTCCAAAATTCGATTGGCCAAGAATTACCAATCCAAAACTGAATTTCCCAATTACAGAAGATAATTTGGAAGAGACAATTAAGCACGAGCAATTGGCTTTATTGCATATTCAGGAAGCGATTTTAGCGAATCCTGATGAAGTGGCTTGTGTGATTATTGAGCCAATCCAAGCAGAAGGAGGCGATAATCATTTCAGAAACGAATTCTTTACTGAACTAAGAAAAATCTGTGACGAAAACGAAATTCTTCTTATCCTTGACGAAGTTCAGACAGGCATTGGAATGACTGGTAAAATGTGGGCTTTCCAACATCTTGATATTATTCCTGATGTGATTACTTTTGGTAAGAAAACTCAGGTTTGCGGAATTCTTGCTAACAAAGAAAAGTTGGATGAGGT
The DNA here is from genome assembly GCA_002476905.1 of Flavobacteriales bacterium UBA7519. Lineage (GTDB taxonomy): Bacteria > Bacteroidota > Bacteroidia > Flavobacteriales > Weeksellaceae > Epilithonimonas. The sequence continues at coordinate 6,333 of DLND01000117.1, read as the reverse complement.
AGAACATCACGTTTTTGTGGAAAGTTCTAGAATCAATTCTACATTTGGAGGTAATTTTATCGATATGCTACGTTTTCAATTGGTTTTAGAAATTATTGAAAATGAAAATCTGATAGAGAATTCTAGAGTTGTAGGAGAGTTTTTATTAAATGGTTTGAAGCAATTAGCGAAAAAATATCCTGACCATATTTCTGCAGCCAGAGGAAAAGGTTTGATGTGCGCATTTGATCTGAAAGACGGCGCATCTAGAGATTGGTTGAGAAAGGCGCTGTATGATGAGGGAGTTATCGTCCTCACCTGTGGAGACCAATCGATTAGATTTCGTCCCCATCTTAATGTAACAAAAGAAGAAATCCAAATAATTTTAGATAAAATAAATTCAATATTTGAGAATTTAATATAAAGAATTTCAGGTTTTAATATTTTTTTCGTAAATTGCTATGCTTAATAAAAATCAAAATATTAAATTATGGATACAACAACAAGAGTGGCTGTATACGAAAGCAGCAGCCCACAGGAGATCCAACTAATGAAATCCAAGTTGGAAGATGCAGGAATAAAGTGTGATGTAGAGAATTCTTATCTTAGTTTTCTATCCACACCTACTGCTACCAATACTTTTATAAAAGTAGATCTAAAAGACGAAAAAAAAGCTTTCGAAATTATCGATGAATATTTAAAATCAAACCAAAATTGATTTCATATTTTTAAATTTTACGTTTTACAGAAATCGGGTTCATACTTTCTGAACCCGATTTTTTTTTGAACAAAAAAAAATCCTTATCATTGCAATATCATTGGGGAATTAGCTCATCTGGCTAGAGCGTTAGACTGGCAGTCTAAAGGTGACGGGTTCGATCCCCGTATTCTCCACATCTTTAACAATCTTCTGAATTTCAGGAGATTGTTTTACTTTTATGGTAAAAAAATTGCACCCACTTCATTACTGTAATGGTTCATAGAATCCGATTATAGATTGAAGGGGAATCTGGCTGCCCTCTTATTTTCTTATTTTCTCAAACTCATCCACATCTATATCATAATTTATTTATAAATAAGAACGATTGTAAAATTAAGTTAGTAATTTGCGCCCATATTAATTTTGTCAGTATGACCTCGTATAATAGTTGGAATAATAAGTCGAGAAATCTTTTTTCAGGTAGGTTTTCAGTATTTTTCTCAGTGCTTTGTCTTTATGTTTTTTTATCATTCATCGTACGGATTGTTTTCCTAATCTGGTCGTCCAGTAACGCTGATTTTAATTTGCTGCATATTCTCCGCGCTTTTTTTACCGGATTTTTATATGATCTTACAATCGGCTTATCATTTTTAACCATTTATTCAATCTATTTGTTGATCCTCCCTAAAAAGTTGATAGGTTCTGTTTTTGACAAGTTTTTTACTTATTTCTACCTGACAATTATATTTATCATCATCTATTTCAGCTTATTGGCTGAGATCCCTTTTTGGGATGAGTTCGGCGTTCGATTTAATTTTATAGCGGTAGATTATCTCATTTACACTTATGAAGTTATTGAAAACATTAATCAATCCTATCCTTTACCGCTGATTGTAGCAATATTACTTGGATTAGTCATTGGCACATTTGTATTACTAAAAAAACTGAATGCTTTCAGAAATACGTTCACATCTAAAATATCTTTTGTAAAACGCGCTTTTTATGCCATTCCTATTTTGATTGTAGCCACCATATTAGGATTTACAATGAAAAATAAACTGGCCGATTTCAGTAATAATCTTGTCATTAATGAAATTGGGAAGAATGGTGCATTTTCGTTTTTATCAGCATTACAGTCCAACGAACTGGATTATCAGACTTTTTATCCTACACTTTCAGATAAAGAAGCTTATCCTATTGTCAAAAAAGATCTTTTGCAGGATAATCAAAAATATAGATCTTCTGTTTATGATGATATTACAAGAATCACCGCTGGAGACGGAATCCAGAATCCGAATATTATTTTGGTTGCAATAGAAAGTTTCAGTGCAGATTTTCTTACGGCATTTGGAAATACAGGCAATCTGACGCCAAACTACGACAGGCTTGCAAATGAAAGTATCTTCTTTACCAATCTTTATGCAACAGGAACCAGAACCGTCCGGGGAATGGAAGCTTTGACATTATCAGTTCCGCCAACACCTGGCAACAGTATCGTGAGAAGGCCGGACAACCAGAATCTGTTTTCGATAGCCACAATTCTTCGACAGAAAAACTATCAGCCTTATTTTATTTATGGTGGCGATGGGTATTTTGATAATATGAACAACTTTTTTGGCGGACAGGGTTTCGACATTGTAGACAGAAACCGTGGTAATCCTCTATCTGAAGATATCAAAACACATCGGTATAACATTGCTGATAACGAGGTGAGCTTCGAAAATGCGTGGGGAATTTGTGATGAGGATATTTACAGACAGGCTATCAAATATGCAGACATAAGCTCGAAAAATAAGAAACCATTTTTCCAATTTGTAATGACGACTTCCAACCATAAGCCGTATACCTTTCCGAACGGTAAAATAGATCTTCCGCAAGGCGAAAGGGAAGGTGCCGTAAAATATACGGATTACGCTTTAGGAAAATTCATTGCAGATGCGCAGAAGAAACCTTGGTTCAGCAATACTGTCTTTGTGATTGTAGCAGATCATTGTGCGAGCAGCGCGGGAAAATGGGAAATCAATATTGCCAAACACCACATTCCGGCAATCATCTATAATTCGGGTAATAATGCCGAAAAAATTGATCGCTTGACTTCTCAGATTGATGTAATGCCAACCCTTTTTGGTTACCTTAACTGGAATTATGCCACAAGTCTCTACGGAAAAGATATTAACAAAACCAAGCCGGGAGAAGAAAGAGCTTTTATTGGTAATTACAGGACATTGGGCTTATTGAAAAATGATATTTTTACTCAGATTGATGACAGAAAAAGAGTGAAGCAATTCCATGTTTCCGGTGCAGACAAGGCTCTTACTGAAATTAAAAATAAGAATAATGATCTCGTAAAAGAAACTATTTCTTACTATCAGACTGCAAGTGAGCGATACAAAAACGGAAAGATGAAAGAAAGATAGAATCGGCCTAATTTCAATATTTTTAATCAAGTATTTGTTTTAATAAGTTATCTGTGCTATTTTTGTTACTCAACTAAAAATAGCTGCTATTGAAGGAAAATTACTATTTTAAATGTCATATGAAAAACGCTGTACTTGTAATTATTTTTTCAATATTTCTGCTATCGTGCGGAACATCCTATTCTGCAAAAAAATATACCTACAAAAAGCCTGTATCTTCCAAAACTGCTAATATTAAAAAACTGAACTCAGTTTATTCCGGAAATGTTTCGGGAAAAAGGGCTGCTGTAGTTACGGATGCTGAAAATTATCTCGGAACGCCTTACAAATATGCAGGAAACACCAAAGCAGGATTTGACTGCTCTGGTTTGGTATGTAAGGTTTTTGATGAGAATAATATGAAACTTCCCAGAAGATCTCAGGATCAAGCAAAAGCGGGTAATGCAGTGGAAATTTCAAGAGTGAAGCCGGGCGATCTGTTGTTCTTTGCAACTGCGGGCGGTTCTACTATATCTCATGTTGGAATTGTTCACGAGATTATGAATGGTGGCGAAATAACATTCATCCATTCATCCACAACAAAAGGCGTGATTATTTCTTCACTTAACGAGGTATATTGGAACAAAGCATTTCTTTTTGCAAGAAGTGTGCTTTAGATTTATTATTTTTGCTACGATTGTAAAATGGAGAGGTTCAATAATTTTTTGTTGGACTTTTTTATATACTAGAATCAAATATCATTAATCTATTATCAATTATAAAAAGTATGTCTTTACAGGAAAAAATCGAAAAAGCTTGGGATAACCGGGAACTATTGAAAGAAGAAGAGTATCAGAACGCAGTAAGAGAAGTAGTTGCAAAGCTGGATGCAGGTGAATTGAGAACAGCTGAGCCTACTGAAAATGGCTGGCAGATCAATGAATGGGTGAAAAAAGGTGTGGTGATGTATTTCCCAATCCAGACAATGGAAACCATAGAAGTAGGACCATTCGAATTCCACGATAAAATTCCTTTGAAGAAAAATTATGCTGAAAAAGGTGTAAGAGTTGTTCCTCATGCGATTGCAAGACACGGAAGTTTTGTAGCAAGTGGTGTGATTATGATGCCTTCTTATGTTAACATCGGTGCTTATGTAGACTCTGGAACTATGGTTGATACCTGGGCTACCGTTGGAAGCTGCGCACAAATCGGTAAAAATGTTCACTTGAGTGGTGGAGTAGGAATTGGTGGTGTGCTAGAGCCTTTGCAGGCTGCACCGGTAATCATCGAAGATGATGCTTTTATAGGATCACGTTGTATCGTTGTTGAAGGTGTTCGTGTTGGTAAAGAAGCAGTCCTTGGCGCAAATGTTTGTCTCACAATGTCCACTAAAATTATTGATGTTACAGGTGATTCTCCAGTTGAAATGAAAGGTTATGTTCCGGAAAGATCTGTCGTGATTCCGGGAAGTTACACCAAAAAATTTCCTGCAGGAGAATACCAGGTTCCCTGCGCCTTAATTATAGGAAAAAGAAAAAAATCTACAGATAAGAAAACGTCTCTCAATGACGCTTTGAGAGAAAACAATGTTGCTGTTTAGAAAAATATAAACAAAATTGCCTGTCTCCGGACAGGTAGTTTTTTCAATGCTAATAGCCAAATCGTGAAGCAAAAGTTTATCAAATTCATTTCGGATTACAGAATCATATTTGTAATTTATATCATTGTTGCAGCAATTACCGCTTTCAGCAAATACAAAAGAGGCGTTGGAGGCTATAACAATTATCTGATCTTCAGGAGTGTTTTTTATAATACTTTGCAGGAAAAAAGTATCTACTTACCATATCCGGATCTTTTTTTTGATACTAATCACTACGGTATTTTTTTTAGCATCTTGATAGCTCCTTTTGCACTGATGCCGGAATGGCTGGGAAGCATCCTTTGGAATGTAGCAGTCACAATGGTATTTCTGTATGCTATTTACAAGCTTCCTTTTTCAGACAGAAAAAAATCTTTTTTTGCTTGGCTTTGCTTTCAGGAATTTATAACGGCTGCAACTTATTTTCAGTTCAATATTGCGCTTACAGGTCTTCTGATGCTTTCTGCAATCTATATTTACGAAAGAAAAGAAACAAAATCCGCGGTCGCTATTTTGATTGGAACTTTTGTAAAAATATATGGGATTGTTGGGCTTTCGTCATTTTTCTTCATCAAAAATAAACTTCGGTTTATTATTAGTTTTATTGTGATTGCTGCCTTGTTTTTTCTTTTACCAATGCTTATTTCCAGTCCAACATTTGGGCTTCAATCTTACTTTGATTGGTACACATCTCTTTCGGAAAAAAATCTCTCAAATCAGGTTTTGGGTAACAGGCAGGATTATTCCTTGATGGGTGTTGTAAGAAGGATTTTACAAGATGCCAGCATTTCAAATCTTGTATTCCTTATTCCTGGATTTATTATTTTTATGACCCCTTATCTCAGAATCAGCCAATATAAAAATCTAAGTTTTCAATTGATGATTTTAGCGTCAACACTATTGTTTTTAGTGTTGTTCAGTTCGGGTTCGGAAAGCCCAACCTACATCATTGCAGTTGCAGGCGTTATGATCTGGTTTTTGATGCAGGAGACAATTTCAAAAGTTGATATCGGGATATTAATTTTCGTGATGATTTTTACATGTTTTGCCTTTTCAGATCTGTTCCCGAGATCCATAAAAGAAGAGGTTTTTGTAAAATATTCTACTAAAGCCATTCCTTGCATTGTAGTTTGGTTCCGAGTGATGTATGAGTTGCTGACCAAGGATTTTGAGAAAGAATATAAACTCCATTAAGAGACGCAAAAAGATGAAAAAAATTTCCATAATAATTCCGGCTTATAATGAGGAAGGCAATCTCTCGCTTATTCATTCCGAGATCAGAAAAGTCTTTGAAACAATTAAAGCTTATAATTTTGAAATTATTTTTGTGAATGATGGTAGCCGAGATAACACGCAGAATTATCTAGAAAAATTGGCTTCGGAATTTCCGGAAGTAAAATACATAGAGTTTTCTCGCAATTTCGGACATCAGAATGCTGTAAAAGCAGGAATAGATTTTGCAGATGGAAATGCTGTGATTTCTATGGATGCAGATCTTCAACATCCTCCAAAATTGCTTCCTTTAATGATTCAAAAATGGGAAGAAGGATATGATATCGTTTATACTATTAGAAAATATTCAAAAAATATCAGCTTTTTTAAAAGAAAAACGTCTGATT
>DLND01000161.1 GCA_002476905.1 Flavobacteriales bacterium UBA7519 | reverse complement strand
CAGAAAACCATTTTACCATCCAATATGGCATTTGTTTGTTCTAGGTGGCAGCATTATGCATTTTTGTGCAGTTTTCTTTTTTATTTTGCCTTAGATTCCGACTTAAAGTGTTTATAAATCTTAACATAATTTTATCAGTAAAAAAATATTGGCATTAATATTGAAAAACTACCTTTGTTTAAAATTACAATCAATTTATAAATGAAAAATTATTTAAGGCCACTTTTGACTTTAACAATTTTAGGAGCCAGCTTTGCGGCTCATTCACAGACTATCGACAGTAAATCACAGAAGATATTAGATGAGGTAACGAGAAACTATAAGAGTAAAAAAAATTCTTATTTCAAATTCTCTTACACTTTCGGGTCTGGTAAAAATCTTCGTAGTCAGACGGGTATTTTCTATTCGGATAACACCCGCTACAAGCTAAAAATAATGGGAGTTGAACAGGTATTTGACGGAAATAAACTATACAATATCAGTGATGAAGATAAAGAGGTGACTATTTCTAAACCTAATGATGAGCAAATTCATTTCTCACCGCTGAGCTATCTTGATTCTTATAAAAAAGAATATAACGTGACTTATTCCGGTAAAAAAACAATGAGCGGAATTCCTGTTGATATTATTAAAATGATTCCTGTAAAAAATAACGGTCTGAAGAATGTCACTTTATATGTTAATACACCTCAGAAAAAACTTATAAAACTAGAACAGATTACCACCACCAATGAGGTGGCAGTAATAGGGATCAGTGATTATAAAGAAAACCAAAAATTGTCTCCCAATTTATTTACATTTGACAAATCAAAATATCAGAATTATCTGATTACTGAGATATAAAAATAGAGAAGCACTACCTAGTTGTAGTGCTTTATTTATTTACTTTGAAATTGCTAGCGCCCGGATAAGGCTGTAAATACCCAAGATTCCAATTAGACTGCAAAAGAGATTCTATAAAAAGATCATCACGAAACCTGTGAGGGTCATAAGGCGTTTTTAGACTAACATCTGCAATATTACCTTTAACATTCCACCAAAAAGCACTCCAACCACCTCTAAGGTCCTTAATGATATCATATACCGTTTTTCCAGTAGCTCTGTTCATCAGTTTTGCAAAAACCTGACCTTCTGTGGTAGTAAGATCACGGAGCTGCTTTTCATAGCTGGCTGCCAATTCGCTCTGTCTTTGTTTTATATACTTGTTACGTTCCGCACTACTCATATTAGCGCTTTCGGCTTTTATACTATTATAATGCTCCAAAGCATCTAAAAAAAGTGGGTAAACTCTGTTTAATTTCTTATTGAGAAAAAAATAATAATTCCTGTCTAACTGGTTATTAAAATGCGGATTTGCTCTCAGCGTAAGTTCGTCTAAAACAATCACCTGCTCTCCATTGATCTTGTATATCTTTGCTTTCTGAACTTCGTCATAGAAATACTCGTTTCCGTATTCATCCTTTTGTAATCTACTTTTCGGAATATCATCAAACGAAGTTACCTTAAGCGTATCCTGTTGGGAATAGCACATGATACCAACGAATAGAAAAAGAAAAGGGAAAAATTTATTTAAATTCATTACTTTTACTCTCATAAAAACAGCAAAAGTACAAATCAAAAATCATTCCTTACTTATATGAAATTCGAAAAAAAATCGATTCAGTTTTTAGAACAATATCTTAATACAGCATCTCCCACTGGCTATGAGCATAATGGTCAGAAAATCTGGATGAATTACATCAGACCTTATGTGGATAAAATTGAGGTAGATCATTATGGAACCGCTTATGGAATCATCAATCCGGATGCAGATTTCAAAGTTGTGATAGAAGCACACGCAGACGAAATAAGCTGGTACGTTAATTATATTACAGATGATGGATTAATCTACGTTATTAGAAATGGTGGCTCGGACCAAACCATTGCTCCTTCTAAGGTGGTTCATATTCACGGTGAAAAAGGCATCGTAAAAGGTGTTTTCGGATGGCCGGCGATACATACCAGAAGTACTAATCAAAACGAACCTACTCCAAAGATTGATAATATTTTCATAGATTGTGGCGCAACTTCCAAAAGAGAAGTGGAAGATTTGGGAATATTCATAGGATGCATGATAACATATCCTGATGAGTTTTTTGAACTAAACGACAGATACTTTGTTTGCCGTGCTTTGGATAACCGTATTGGAGGCTTTATGATTGCAGAAGTGGCAAGACTGCTGAATGAAAACAAAAATGAATTACCTTTCGGATTATATATTACCAATTCTGTACAAGAAGAGGTGGGACTTTATGGCGCAGATATGATTGCCGACACTATAAAACCAAACATCGCGATTGTAACCGATGTGACCCACGATACCACGACGCCAATGATCGAAAAGAAAAAAGAAGGTGACCAGAAATGTGGCGATGGTCCTGTCGTTTTCTTCGCGCCCAGCGTTCATCACACCATTCGAGAATTGATTATCAACACAGCCAAAGAAAAAGAAATCCCTTTCCAACGAGCTGCAGCAAGCCGTGCAACAGGTACGGATACAGATGCCTTCGCACACTCTAACGGTGGCGTTCCCAGTGCATTGATATCCTTGCCTTTGCGATATATGCACACCACGGTAGAAATGGTTTCAAAAGAAGACGTTGCGAATGTCATTCAGTTAATTTACGAAAGTCTTCTAAAAATTGAACCAACAATGAAGTTGAAATATCATTAATAAAGTAAAAAGTAAGTTTAAAATGAAAAACAAACTCATAGCACCATCGCTTTTGTCTGCGGATTTTGGAAATCTTCAGAGAGACATCGAAATGCTAAACAACTCTCAGGCAGACTGGCTTCACGTGGATGTGATGGACGGCCGTTTTGTCCCCAATATCTCTTTCGGATTTCCGGTGATGAAAACCGTTCAGCAATATGCTAAAAAATTTGTAGATGTTCACCTGATGATTGTAGAACCTGAAAAATATGTAGAAGAATTTATAGACTTTGGTGCAGATCTCATTTCAGTTCATTACGAAGCTTGTATACATCTTCACAGAACTATACATCAGATTCAGAACAAAGGAGCGAAAGCTGGTGTCGTTCTCAATCCTGCAACACCTGTACTAATGCTGGAAGACATAATTTCAGACGTAGATTTGGTTTTATTGATGAGCGTTAATCCTGGTTTTGGCGGCCAGAAGTTTATACAGAATACCTATAAAAAAATTAGAGAAACGAAAGATTTAATCGTTAGTAACAATTCCACAGCGCTGATTCAGGTAGATGGCGGCGTGAATCTGGACAATGCTTCCAAACTTTTCGAAGCCGGTGCAGATGTATTGGTTGCAGGCAACGCTGTTTTCTCGTCAGAAAATCCGGAACACACTATAGAACTTTTGAAAATTTAATAGTTTCTCGCGTAATTTGCTTTAGTCGGCTGCTTTTTAGGAGCCATTCCCGCTATCCACTATATCTTTTTTGCCCAGGCTTATTCCATTGCAAAAAAAAGGATGCCGTTCCATCGGGGCTAGTGACAAACAACCGCAAAAAACAGGCTGCCAAAATTGGCAGCCTGTTCCTATTCTGTAATTTTCAGAAAAAAATTAAAAAATCTCTCTACCTGAAAAATGGAATTGAGCTTCTATAAGTGCATTTTCATCAGAATCTGAACCGTGAACTGCATTTTCGCCAATACTTCTTGCAAAAAGCTTTCTAATAGTTCCTTCAGCTGCTTCAGCAGGATTAGTAGCACCAATTGTAGTTCTGAAAGCTTCTACTGCATTGTCTTTTTCAAGAACTGCCGCAACGATTGGTCCAGAAGACATAAATTCTACCAATTCTCCATAGAAAGGTCTTTCTGCGTGTACCTCATAGAATTTTTTTGCGTCTGCTACTGTAAGCTGTGTAAGCTTCATCGCTTTGATTTTGAAACCAGCTTCGCTGATTTTTCCAAGAATCGCACCAATATGTCCATCTGCAACTGCATCTGGCTTAATCATGGTAAATGTGATTTTTCCTGACATTTTTTTTAAATATTTTTTTTAAAGTGTTGCAAACTTACAATTTTTATACGTATGTTTGCAACAGAAAATTCTTTCAAAGAATCGGATGCTTTTGGCACAGTAATTGTATCATAATTTTCGATTCTCATGTTTAATTTGAGTTTTCATGGTTATTAGTTTTTACCCCAACTTCGGTTGGGGTTTTTTTTGTCTGGTGATCAAAAAAAATCCACCTAACAAAATTTGTTAGGTGGAAATGTTTATGTTTTATTATCGAACTACAGCAGCCCGGCTTGAACGGAGCTCTTTTTCTTTTTTTGCTAAAAAAGAAAAAAGCGGGAGTGGAAGACGGATAAAGCTGCCCAAATATTAGTCACCTTGGTCTAAAAAAGCCAGCTCATCTGGATTTTTTACAGGATATTTTTCTGTAAAGCACCCGAAACAATGATCCGGAGAACCCAGGATTTCTACCAGATTTTCTACACTCAGAAATTCTAGGCTGTCTACAGCGAGGTAATCTTTAAGCTCATCTTTCGACATATTGGCAGAAATAAGATCGTCTTTGGTAGGCGTATCTATGCCTAAAAAGCAAGGTGCTACAATGGGCGGCGACACGCTTCTGAAATGAATCTCCTTCACCCCAGCATTTTTCAGAATCTTGACCAATCGTTTTGATGTTGTTCCTCTGACTATAGAATCATCTATAATGACTACTCTTTTGTCTTTCATCTCGGAGACGATAGGATTCAGCTTTAGATTTACAAAGTGTTCTCTCATTTCCTGAGATGGAATAATGAACGAACGCCCTATATATCTGTTCTTTATGAGAACCGGCCTGAAAGGTATGCCTGAGGCTTTGGAAAAACCAATGGCAGCGGGTACACCGGAATCTGGAACGCCTATAACAATATCTGCATCCACGGGTGCCTGTTCCCAGATCTTCATTCCGGATTTTTCCCGAACTTCGTGTACATTGATACCTTCTAGTGTAGAATCTGGTCTTGCAAAGTATATATATTCGAATGCACAGATTCTATTTACACAGTTTTCTTTTACAAGATAGGATTGCAATCCTTTTTCATTATCGCTGGTGTAAACAATCTCACCAGGCAAAATATCACGAACGTATTGCGCTCCTACTCCATCCAAAGCACAGCTTTCAGATGCTACCACAAAGGTGTTTTCATCTATTGCTCCTAAAACCAATGGTCTGATTCCGTTGAAGTCTCTGAAAGCAAAAAATTTATTTCTTGTGATACCAACTACAGAATAGGCACCTTCGATTTTCTCCATCGTCGCTTTAATTGCACCACGCAGTCCAAGATCCAGATTTTTCTGAATGAGCCTGAGTATCACCTCTGTGTCAGAAGTGGCACGGAAAACCACACCTTCGTCCTCTAACTCTTTCCTTAATTGTTTGGCATTGGTAAGATTACCGTTATGAGCGATGGAAAGTATAATCTGGTCATATTCGTTTTTCGCAAAAAAAGGTTGAAAATTATATTTTTTCTTGTCGCCCGCAGTTGTATATCTGGTGTGCCCTATGACAGTACTTCCCATAAATTGTTCCGGCTCCTCAATTGTTTTGAAAACATCCAAAACCAAACCTTCATCTTTTACAGAAAATATTTTGCCCTTATTTCCCACTGCTATTCCGCAAGCTTCCTGACCACGATGCTGAAGCGCAAAAAGCCCAAACTGTGACAAAGAAAATGTGTCCAGCTCTTGGGTGGAATGTAGCCCGAAAACGCCACACTCCTCTTCCATCTTGTCAAATGGATACGCTCCAAAGTCTTCTTTTGGAAAATTTCTCGTCTCTTCAAAATCCTGATAACGATTCTGAAAAGCATATTTTGATAACGTGCTGTATTTTTGAAATTCTAAATCCATTGGTAACTTATTCTCGGATTTTATTTTTCTAAAGCAGTCTGTAATCTGTCAAAAATCTCTACATAAGCCTCAGTGATTTCTCCTAAATCTCGTCGGAATCTGTCCTTGTCGAGTTTTTTCATGGTGTCTTTGTCCCAAAGTCTGCAAGTGTCTGGAGAAATCTCATCTGCAAGAACGATTTTTCCATCCGAAGTTTTTCCTAATTCGATTTTGAAATCTACAAGAATAACATTGGCTTTATCGAATAAAGCAATCAATAATTGATTAATTTTATCTGTCAAAGCGTACATCTCATTCAATTCTTCATAAGTGGCTGCTCCGAGGAAAACAGCGTGATGATCGTTGATCAACGGATCTCCTAATTCATCTTTTTTATAACAAAGGTCAAAAATAGTAACAGGCGATTTCAAACCTTCTTCCACACCCAATCTCTGAGCCATACTTCCCGCAACGTAATTACGAACAACCATTTCCAATGGAATGATATCCACTTTTTTCACCAATTGCTCTCTGTCATCCAATTTTGAAATGAAGTGCGTTGGAATTCCGTTTTCGATAAGATAG
>DLND01000091.1:22487-22717 GCA_002476905.1 Flavobacteriales bacterium UBA7519 | reverse complement strand
GTTGGCTGTGAATCTCGGTTCTCCAGAATACACTTTGAAAGTAGCGTCAAAATGTATGGAAAAAGGTCTGATTGTTTTCTGGCAATTATACAGAAACGAATACCTGAGAATCTCCCCTCCACTCACACTTTCGAAAGACGAAATCCGAAAAGGTTGCGCTATTATATTGGAAGCTTTGAATGAAGTGGAATAGATTTTAAATTAACATCCAGTTTGTCATTCCGTAGGAA
>DLND01000091.1:12458-22300 GCA_002476905.1 Flavobacteriales bacterium UBA7519 | reverse complement strand
TTGTCATTCCGTAGGAATCTAAACTTCGCTGTCGAGATTCCTACGGAATGACAATATTGAGTTTTAGGGAAAATCTTGATTTTACGACGAATCTGCAGCCCGACTTGAGCGGAAATCCTTTTTACGCAACGTAGTGGAGTGAAAAGATTGGGAGCGGAAGGCGGATTAAGCTGCCCAAATAATTGTAAAAATTAGTATACATCAACTGTATAAAATCAGCTAATAAAAATCATACTTATTTTCTATAAAAAATTTGAATTTCCATCGACATTTTGATTTGGAAATAAGAAATTAATTTATATATTGCGCCACAATTAGAATTAAGATATGGCGAAAACGAAAGTACAGTATGAATACAATATGCATTGTCTCTCGGAGATATTGTATGAGTATCTGGCAAGTGCAGAAGGATTATCAGAATGGTTTGCAGACGATGTTGTTGAACGTGGTGACGATTTCTTTTTCAGCTGGGGCGGCGGTCCTGCGGAGAAAGCGACACTAATCCGTTACAAGCCAGAAAGTTTTGTGCGTTTCCGTTGGGAAGAAGACGAAGGCACCAAATATTTCTTCGAACTTTCTATCATTATTGATGAAATTACTGACGATCTTTCACTAAATATTACCGATTTTTGTGAGCCTGGCGATGAAGAAGAAAATAGACTCTATTGGGAAAACCTCATTGAGAATCTACAGATAAAATTAGGCGCCGCTTAACATAAATGGATGAACGATAAAATCGTTCATTATTTTTTTCTACTACTATGCAAAAATTAGTTTTTACAGAAGATAACTTACAGCTCATTAACCGTTCTTTTCTTTTTGGAGATTCGGTTTGGGTTTCATTTTTCGTGCGAAACGGAAATCTCATAATGGCAGAAGAATCTTATTTCTTCCTGATGGCATCAATGAGAAAAATGAGGTTGAATATCCCATTGACTTATACTTTAGAATTTTTTCAGGAACTTTTCCAGAAAGAAGTTTTGGACAAAGGCATCCAGAACGGAATTATCCAACTGATGGCTTACCGAAAACAGGAAGACAAACCACTTCCGAAATCCCAAACCGCTTTTCATTTTGAAGTGGAAGAATCCGGAGATATTCTTGACATCCAAGGCAATATAGAATTGGACTTGATTAAAGAAATCACTGTGAATGCGAATCTTCTGAGTAACATCCGGGTTCATTCTGCAGAGAATATTTATGCCGAGATCTATGCGAAAGAAAATGATTTGGATGATGTAATTCTCCTGAATCCGAACAAGAAAATCGCCAGAAGTATTTTCGGAAATCTTTTGTTTCTTCAAGACAATGTGATTAAAATTCCAAAGCAAACGGAAGGTGCGTATATTTCGCCTTTGATGGAAAACTTTGTCACTTTTGTTCATAAAAATAAATTGGCAGAAATTGAAGAAGCAGAAATCATCGCCTTCGAATCTCAAAAAGCTGAAGAAATCCTTAGAATCTCTGATGAAAAAGGCGTTCACAGCGTTTCCAAAATCAGAAATAAGACTTTTGAAAACACGAGATTTTCAGAAATGATTACTCAATGGAAAAATAGTTTTGAATAATTTTTGTCAAAAAAAAATATTTCATATTAAAAATAATTTCTACATTTGTCCAAACAAAAAACAAAAAATGTCTATACAATTTATGCATCATCACCATCATTTTCACGTTCAGGCGGGAAGGTAATGGTATGTCATAACTTCTAAATATTATTAACCGTCTGAGTAATCAGACGGTTTTTTGTTTCCCAATTTTCCTTGTTGTTTACTCAGACTCTATCTATAAAATCCAAAATGAGTAAACTAAAATTAGCCATACAAAAAAACGGAAGACTGAGCGAAAAGTCTCTTAAACTTCTGGAAGAATGTGGCATCAAAATCTCCAACGGCACCAGAAAACTTAAAGCTGTTTCGTCTAACTTTCCATTAGAAATCTTATTTCTTCGTGATGATGATATTCCGCAATATGTTGAACAAGGCGTTGCTGATATCGGAATTATTGGACTTAATGAAGTTCTGGAACAAAAGAAAAACATTGACCTTGTTCAGAAACTTGGATTCGCACAATGCAGATTGTCTTTGGCCATTCCAAAAGAAGAAACTTATAACGGAATTCAATTTTTCGAAAATAAAAAAGTAGCGACTTCTTACCCTGAGATTCTATCAAATTATTTCCAAGAAAATAATATCAATGCTCAAATCGAAAAAATCGGAGGAAGCGTAGAAATAGCGCCTGGAATTGGACTTTCGGACGGTATTTTCGACATCATCAGCACAGGCTCTACTCTACTTACGAATGGTTTGAAAGAGGTGGAAACTGTTTTAGAAAGTGAAGCAGTTTTGATTTCAAGCCAGAATTTATCTGATGAAAATCAAGAAATTTTAAATAAACTTTTATTCAGAATTAATGCGGTAAAAGAAGCTTCAGAAAGCAAATATATTCTTCTAAATGCACCAAATGAAAACCTCGAAAAAATCATCAATCTCTTACCCGGAATGAAATCCCCAACTGTTCTTCCGTTAGCTGAAAGTGGTTGGTCGTCCATTCATTCAGTAATCAAAGAAGATAAATTTTGGGAAGTGATAGAGAATCTGAAAAATGAAGGCGCACAAGGAATTTTGGTTTTAGAAATTGAAAAAATGATATTATGATGAAGCAGTACAAATATCCACCAATTTCCCACTGGAAATCACTTTGCGAAAGACCTTTACAAAATCAAGAAAATCTTGAAAGTCAAGTAAAACAAGTTTTTTATGCAGTTGAAAAAAATGGAGATAAAGCATTAAAATTCTTGACAGAAAAATTTGATAACGTTTCTCTTCAAGAATTAAAAACTACTGATTCAGAAATCATTGAAGCAGAAAAATTAGTTTCTGAAGAATTAAAATCAGCCATCAAAATTGCTGCGGAAAATATCAGAAAATTTCACAGTTCTCAACAGGAAGAGAAAAAAATCATCGAGACAACCGAAGGTGTTTTCTGCTGGCGAGAAAATCGAGCCATAGAAAATATTGGGATTTACATTCCTGGAGGAACTGCACCTTTGTTTTCTACAGTTTTGATGTTGGGAATTCCAGCGACTATTGCAGGTTGCAAAAATATATTTCTTTGTTCACCACCCGATAAAAACGGAAAAATCAATCCCGCAATTTTGTTTACTGCAAACTTAATCGGGATTAAAAACATTTTCAAAATTGGTGGAAGTCAAGCGATTGCAGCTTTGGCTTTTGGGACAGAAACAATTCCAAAAGTTGATAAGATTTTCGGACCGGGCAATCAATATGTTACAGCTGCGAAACAATTGGCTCTTAACTACAATCTTGCGATTGATATTCCGGCTGGTCCAAGCGAGGTTTTGGTCATTACTGATGAAATGTCGATTCCTAGTTTTGTTGCTTCAGATTTGCTTTCACAAGCCGAACACGGAACGGATTCTCAAGTCATTTTATTGAGTAATTCAGAAAGAATCATTAACGAAATTAATATTGAAATTAATAAACAACTTAACGATTTACCTCGAAAAGAAATCGCAGAAGTCGCTTTAGAAAACAGCAAATCAATTTTGTTAAGTTCTATCGATGAAGCTATTGAGTTTTCAAATTATTACGCCCCCGAACATTTGATTTTAGCAACTGAAAATGCTGAAATTTTCATCAATAAAATCACCAATGCTGGTTCTGTTTTTCTTGGAAATTACAGTCCAGAAAGTGCTGGCGATTATGCATCGGGAACCAATCATACTTTGCCAACCAACGGTTTTTCGAAAAATTACAGCGGTGTTTCTCTGGATAGTTTTGTGAAGAAAATCACTTTTCAAAATATTACAAAAACAGGAATTAAAAACTTAGGAAAAACCATTGAGTTAATGGCAGAAGCTGAAGAATTAATGGCTCACAAAAACGCCGTTTCAATCCGATTAAAATCTTTAGACAATGACAATTGATATAAAAAATTTAGTTAGAAAAAACATTCTGAATCTCCAACCCTATTCGTCCGCAAGAGATGAGTTTGAAGGAGAAAATGGGATTTTTCTGGATGCCAACGAAAATCCCTTCGGAAAACTAAATCGTTATCCTGACCCATCTCAGAGAAAAATCAAAGAAAGACTTAGCGAATTGAATCAAATTTCAACCGAAAATATTTTCCTCGGCAACGGAAGCGATGAAGTCATAGATCTGGCTTTCAGAATCTTTTGTAAGCCAAAAAAAGATAAAGTTCTCACATTCTCGCCAACTTATGGGATGTACGAAGTTTCGGCCAATATCAATGATGTTGAATTAATCAATCTTGATTTAAATGATGATTTTCAAATCGAGTTAGAAACATTGAAGCCTTATTTTGAGGACGATAATTTGAAAATAATTTTCATCTGTTCGCCAAATAATCCAACCGGAAATTCAATTCAAAATATAAAATATATTCTTGAAAATTTTAACGGAATTGTTTTCATTGATGAAGCCTACATTGATTTTAGTCCGGAAGAAAGTTTTAGGAACCAAATCGAAAATTACCCGAATCTTATCGTGAGTCAAACATTCAGCAAAGCTTGGGGAATGGCTTCTGTGCGGGTTGGAATTGCCTATGCTTCCAAAGAAATTATCAAATTTTACAACAAAGTAAAACCACCTTATAACATTAGTCAGCTCAATCAGGATGCGATTCTAAACACCATTGACAATGAAAAAATCAATCTGGTTTCAGAAAATATCAAAATCATTCTGAAAGAGAAAAAGAACCTAATTGAAAACTTAGAAAAGCTGGATTTAGTTAAGAAAATTTACCCTTCAGACGCTAATTTTATTTTGGTTAAAGTTGATAATGCTGATTCGGTTTATCAAAATTTAGTGGAACAAAATATCATTATCAGAAATCGAAATTCCGCCGTTAAAAACTGTCTGAGAATTACAGTTGGTTCTCCCGAAGAAAATAAAAAACTCATAGAAACCTTAAATTCAATTAATTAAAATGAAAAAAATATTGTTCATAGACCGTGACGGAACTTTGGTTCTAGAGCCAGAAGATTATCAGGTTGATTCTTTTCAAAAACTAAAATTCTACCCAAAAGTCTTCACATATCTCCCAAAAATTGCGAAAGAATTGGATTATGAATTGGTAATTGTTACTAATCAGGACGGTTTGGGAACGGAATCTCATCCAGAAGAAAATTTTTGGCCGGTTCAAAATTTCATTATCGAAACTTTTGAAAGTGAAGGCGTAAAATTCGAAGATATTTTCATTGATGAAACCTTCGCCAAAGACAATGCGCCAACAAGAAAACCAAATACAGGTTTGCTAACGAAATATTTCGATAAAAACATTTACGATTTGGAAAATTCGTTCGTGATCGGTGACCGAATTACAGATGTGAAATTGGCAAAAAACCTCAATTCAAAAGCGATTTTCATTAATAATGATGAAAATCTGGGCGCAGATGAAATTTTAGAAAGTGATGATTTGGAAAATGTAATTGCTCTCAAGACAACTTCTTGGAAAGAAATCTATGAATTCCTGAAACTTGAAAATAGAACTTCGGAAATCATCAGAAATACCAATGAAACGAAAATCAAAATCAATCTAAACCTCGATGGAACAGGAAAATCCAATATCGAAACTGGAATTGCGTTCTTCGACCATATGCTTGACCAAATTGCAAAGCACGGCCAAATGGATTTAGAAATAAAGGTTGACGGTGATTTGGAAGTTGATGAGCATCACACGATTGAAGATACAGGAATTGCACTTGGCGAAGCATTTTATGAGGCTTTAGGAAACAAATTGGGAATCGACCGTTACGCTTTTGTTTTACCAATGGACGATTGTTTAGCTCAAGTTGCGTTGGATTTTGGAGGACGAAATTGGATGGTTTGGGATGCAGAATTCAAACGAGAAATGATTGGAAAAATGCCAACCGAAATGTTCTTTCATTTCTTCAAATCATTTTCAGATTCGGCGAAAGCTAATCTCAATATCAAAGCGGAAGGCGACAATGAACATCACAAAATCGAATCGATTTTCAAGGCTTTTGCTAAGTGTTTAAAATCTGCGGTAAAACGTGATTCGGAGAAAATGATTTTACCTTCAACAAAAGGAATGTTATGAAAACAGTCATTATAGATTACAAAGCCGGAAATGTTCAAAGTCTTCTGTTTGCAATAGAAAGATTGGGGTTTTCAGCAAAACTCACAGATAATTTTGATGAAATTTCCAAAGCAGACAAAGTCATTTTCCCCGGAGTTGGAGAAGCATCTTTCGCAATGAATTCTTTGAAAGAAACCAACTTGGATTTGCTGATTCCTCAACTGAAACAACCACTTTTGGGAATCTGTCTTGGGATGCAATTACTCTGCAGAGATTCGGAAGAAAGTGACACAAAAGCTTTGGGAATTTTTGATGTATCGGTTAAGAGATTTCCAGATTCTGTATTGGTTCCGCAGATTGGCTGGAATCAGATTTATGATTTGAAATCGGATTTGTTCAAAAATATTCCTGAGCAGAGTTATATGTACCTCGTCCACAGTTATTATGCTGAGAAAAATGAAAATACTATTGCAACAACCGATTATTCTGAAGCTTATAGTACAGCCTTGCAAAAAGATAATTTTTTTGGAGTACAGTTTCATCCGGAAAAAAGTGGTGTTTTCGGAAGTAAAATATTAGAAAATTTTTTAAAATTATGATTGATTTCAACCACAAAAGACACAAAAGGAAAAATTAAAATAAAAGCTTTTCAAAAGAAAACAAAATTTCAAATAAACCTATTTTGAACTTTTGAACAACTAAAAAATATAAAAATTTTTTGTGCCTTTTGTGGTTAAAATCTATTAATTCATTAAAAATAAAAATAGAAAATGAGAATTATCCCAGCAATAGATATTATCAACGGAGAATGTGTTCGTCTTTCCAAAGGCGATTACGACAAGAAAACCGTTTACAGCAAGAACGTTTTGGATGTCGCGAAAAATTTTGAAGACAACGGAATTCAGTTTTTGCATTTGGTTGATTTAGACGGTGCAAAAGAAAACCGAATTATCAATTATAAAACATTAGAAGAAATCTCTTCAAAAACATCTTTAATTATAGATTTTGGAGGTGGTTTGAAATCCAAAGAAGATATTAAAATCGCTTTTGAAAGTGGCGCAAAACAAGTGACTTTAGGAAGTGTTGCTGTCAAAAATCCAGAATTATTTCTTGAAACCTTAGAAAAATATGGTAACGAAAAAATCATTTTGGGAGCGGATGCTAAAAAAGAAAAAATTGCAGTTTCGGGGTGGTTAGAAGAAATCGAAATGAATATTTATGACTTCATCAAAGAAAAAACAGAAGACGGAATCCAATATATTATCTCAACAGACATTGATAAAGATGGAATGTTAGAAGGTCCTTCTTTCGATTTATATGAAAAAATTATTGCTGAAAATCCAGACATTAAACTAATTGCTTCGGGCGGAATTACTTCTACTAAAAATTTAGTTCAATTAAAATCTTTGGGTTGTGAAGGCGCAATTATCGGCAAAGCTTTGTATGAAAACAGAATTTCTCTTAACGATTTAAAACCATTTCTCTGATGTTAGCAAAAAGAATCATTCCTTGTCTCGATATCAAAAACGGAGAAACCGTAAAAGGTGTCAATTTTTTGGATTTGAAAGAAGTTGGAAATCCTGTGGAAATGGCCATCAAATATTCCGACCAAGGAGCGGACGAATTGGTTTTTCTTGATATCTCTGCGACAGAAGAACGAAGAAAAACACTGATTCCGCTTGTTCGGGAAATTGCCCGACATATCAATATTCCTTTCACGGTTGGCGGTGGAATCAACGCTTTGGAAAATGTGGAAGAACTTCTGAAAAACGGCGCAGATAAAATCACTATGAATTCCGCAGCGATTTCCAATCTGAATCTGATAACCGAAGTTGCCAAAAGATTTGGTTCACAATGTATGGTTGTCGCAATTGACACCAAATTGGTACAAAATCAGAATAAGATTTTCAGCAACGGTGGAAAAATCGAAACCGAAAAAGAATTGTTTTATTGGGCAAAAGAAGTTGAAAATCTTGGAGCCGGCGAAATCCTCCTAACCTCAATGAATACGGACGGAACAAAAAGTGGATTCGCAATAGAAATCACCAAACAACTTTCGGCGTTAGTTAATATTCCTGTGATTGCTTCCGGAGGTGCGGGAACAATGAAACATTTTGAAGATGTTTTTACAGAAACCAAAGCGACCGGAGCTTTGGCGGCTAGTATTTTTCATTTCAATGAAATCGGAATTCCGGAACTTAAAAATTATTTAAAATCTAAAAACTTATCAATACGATGACTATAAAATTTGATAAAAATACAGGCTTAGTTCCTGTGGTTATTCAGGATTATCTCAACCAGAAAGTCCTGATGCTGGGTTATATGAATCAGGAAGCGTTTGATAAAACGTTGCAGGAAAAACGAGTCACTTTCTTTTCCCGTTCCAAAAACCGTCTTTGGACAAAAGGTGAAACGTCTGGTCATTTTCTGGAATTAATTGATTGGAAATTGGATTGTGATAACGATACGATTCTCATCAAAGCGAAACCGCTTGGACCAACTTGTCACAAAGGAACGACGACTTGTTTTGCAGAAGAAAATGATAAAGGATTTTTGTATGAATTACAGCAAACCATTTCTGATAAGATTGACAATAATGATGAAAATTCTTACACCAATCTTCTATATAAAAAAGGCATCAACAAAGTCGCACAAAAAATAGGTGAAGAAGCTGTGGAATTGATCATTGAAGCGAAAGATAATAACGATGAATTGTTCTTAAACGAAGCCGCAGATTTGATTTATCATTATTTAATTTTACTTAAAACTAAAGGTTTTTCAATTGAAGATGTAGAGAAAATTTTAAAGTCAAGAAGTAAATAAAAAATCCAGCGTCTGCTGGATTTTTGCTATGGTGCTAATCTTGAAATTTTCCAATCGAAATTTTCTGTCAAAGAATACAAAATCCTATCGTGAAGACGATTTGGGCGACCTTGCCAGAATTCGATCTCGTAAGGTTTTGCGATGTAACCGCCCCAATTTTCCGGTCTTGGGATTTCTTTGTTTTCGAATTCGGTTTCTAAATTTTTGAGTTTGTTTTCTAGGAAATTTCGGTCTGGGATTTCCTGACTTTGTGGCGAAACAACTGCTCCAAGTTGACTTCCTTTTGGTCTTGAATGGAAATAGCCGTCACTTAGATTTTCAGCAATTCTTTCTACATCGGCTTTGATGATGATTTGACGTTCCAGACTTGGCCAGAAAAAATGAAGACAGGCTTTTTTAGTTTTCTCGAGTGATTTCCCCTTTCGGCTGTCATAATTGGTGTAAAATACAAAACCTTCCCAATTGTAAGACTTCAGCAAAACCATTCGGGTTCTTGGACAACCGTCTTCCTCGACTGTAGAAATTGCCATTGCGTTGGCTTCGGAAACTTGTGGATTTTCTTCGGCTTCCAGAAACCAGTTTCGGAATTGCTCGATTGGATTTTCTTTGATTTCGGTTTCGATGAGTTGGGATTTGTCGTAAACTTTTCTTTTATCGTGGAGGTTTTCTGATTGGTTCATTTTATGATTGAGATGCTTTATAATATTGATTTTTTTAAACGCAAAGTTCGCAAAGTTTTTTTTTGATTCAATGTTTTAGGAGTCGCAAAGACGCTTTGCTCATCAAAGAAAAACTAAATTAAAGGTTTATGTTGGATTCTTTGACAAATTTTCCTTTTTTGCGAAGCGCGCCCCGACCTGAGTGGAGCTCTTTTTGTTTTTACTAAAAAAACAAAAAAGCGGGAACGGAGGGCGGATAAAGGCGCCCAAATTATT
>DLND01000091.1:12083-12268 GCA_002476905.1 Flavobacteriales bacterium UBA7519 | reverse complement strand
GATAAAGGCGCCCAAATTATTCAACTTGCCACAATTTTAGATTAATTTTTGCTTGAATTCTTTTTCAAAAAAAATATTTTTTAATAGCTTTGATAGATGAATTACTCTTACAAAGGTAAAATTTTAATCTCAACGCCTGATATTTCCGGCGATATATTTTCGCGTTCTGTGGTGCTGATTATTGA
>DLND01000091.1:0-11947 GCA_002476905.1 Flavobacteriales bacterium UBA7519 | reverse complement strand
AGTGGATTTGTATGAAGGCGGACCTGTGGAAAATGATAAGGTTTATTTTATCCTGAAAGGTCAAAAAATTACGGAGGAATATTCTGAAATCAATGATGAATTCTATATTACGGATGATATAGATTCCGTTGTTTCATCAATTATTGAAGGTTCTACTAACATCGAAAATATCAAGGTTTTTTCTGGATATTCGGGTTGGTCTCCATTGCAACTTGAGGGCGAAATCCAGCGTAAAATGTGGACAATTGTAGATGTTTACAACTTAGATTATACGCTTCCAAATGACCAGAATCTTTGGAAAAATATTATGCAAAATCTCGGCGGCGAGTTTCTTCTTTGGGCAAATGCACCGGAAGATGTGAGTTTGAATTAAATTTTACCTCAGAAAAAAGTCGCAAACTATATATCCGGTTTTCGACTTTTTTTTATTTTATATTCTTCTCTGACTTTATTTTTTAGTCAGATCCTGTACTTCGATGTAAGAATCTGTTCTACTGATTTTTTCAGGATAATAAGAGATGTTGCTTTCGGTTTTATATTCTGTCTGAGCAAAATTGAATGCAAATACTAAAATTAAAATAAAACTGATTTGTTTTCTGAACATAATTACTTTTTATTATTTTAAACACAAAGGACACAAAGATTTTTTTTAATTTTAAACGCTTTGAGGCTCACAAAGGCGCTTCGCTTATAAAAGTTAAACTTTTTATAAAAATTTGACTTCAACATTCCCGGATTGATGATAGAAAAATCCGTCACTGTCATATTCGATATTTGTAAGACCTTCCAAAACATCATAAACCATTTTTTGCACCACACCATCGCCGATTCCGTGGATGATTTGCAATTTTTTGATGTGATTTTTTCGGCAAAAATCAATCGTTTCCAGCAATTTTTCTCTCTGAATCATCAGTCTTTCAAAAGCGTCATAATCTGAGGGATTTTTGACCAAGAAATTAAAATGCAAATCGAGTTTCAAAGGTGCTTTGTTATGCTTTTTTGAAACAACTTTGGGTGCTTCATTTTTTCTGATAATTGGAGAATTTTCATACAAATCGGAATCAAGAATTGTTAATTTATCCTTAGAAAAATTATAGGTAAAACCGTGTTCGTCTTCGATTTTTACTTGATTAGCAATAATCTTCAGAACTTTTCCTCTAAGATTTTCATCTATTACAGAAACTAAATCCCCAACTTTCATTTTATAATTAATAATATTTTTAACGCAAAGTCCGCAAAGCTCTTTTTTAAAGACTAAATACTTTTAAGGCCGCAAAGGCTTTTCACTCAGCAAAAATAAAAACTCAAATTCTCTATTCTTCTAAAATTCTCAAACCCGAGCTCCGAGTTCTATGATTTCCAAATCTTTAATTTCTTCTTTATTAATGGTAAAGCGCATCATTGTTCTCACTTTATGCCATCCGGATTTTCCGCAAGCGCCAGGATTAAGATGAAGAAGATTATTCTTTTTATCGTGCATTGCTTTCAAAATATGAGAATGTCCGGAAATAAATAATTTCGGTTTTCTTTCTGCGATCTCTTTCTTGGCCAAAGGTGAATATCGCTCAGGATAACCACCAATGTGAATCATCAAAACATCAACTTCTTCACATTTGAAACTCAAAACTTCCGGGAAAATGGTTCTGATTTTAGCTTCATCAATATTACCATAAACACCACGGATTGGTTTTATTTTTTCTAATTCCTCAATCACAGTCATACTTCCGAAATCGCCACAATGCCAAACTTCATCGGCATCTTTTGCATAATCGAGAATCCTGTCATCAATGTAAGAATGTGTGTCTGAGAGAAGAAGAATACGTTTCATTTTCGGATTTTAAGTCACAAATGTACAAACAGAATTTTTATCTAATTCTTATTATATCGTTTTATTTGTAACATCAGAAGTTTTTTAAGCACTAATTTTACTTAACCAAAACTTTCCACAATGAAATTCAGACTTCCTAATTTGATTTCTGCTGTAGCGATATTTGCTTTTGTCGGCAATTTTTACGCTCAGGAATCTCCAAAGTATGATTACACAGAAGCTTTTAAACCGTTTTTTTATCCGCAAACAGGGACCGAAACTCGCTCTGCCAGCGGTCAGCCGGGTCACAAGTACTGGCAAAATTCCGCAGATTATCAGCTGAATGTGAGCCTAAATGATGTAAGCAATGAACTTACAGGTTCAGCAGACATCATCTATACCAATAACAGTCCGGATCAGCTCAGTTTTTTATGGCTTCAGCTGGATCAGAATCTCTTTTCCAAAGATTCCCGAGGAAATGCCGTCATCCCGATTGCCGGAAGCAGAAATGGGGCAAAAGGCGAAGTTTTCGATGGCGGTTATAAAATCAAATCGGTAAAGTATAATGGTAAAGACGTAAAATATACAATTACAGACACCAGAATGCAAATCGACCTTCCGGAAGAACTTAAAGCCAATGGCGGTGTTGCAAAGCTTAAAATAGAATATGCTTTCAAATCACCGAAATATGGTTCAGACAGAATGGGCGTGGAAGAGACAAAGAACGGAAAGATCTTTACCATTGCACAATGGTATCCCAGAATGTGTGTTTATGACGATGTAATGGGATGGAATACACTGCCTTATCTTGGCGCATCAGAATTCTACCTAGAATATGGAACTTTATCTGCTAATATTACTGTTCCCGCTAATCATTATGTAGTAGCTTCGGGAGAATTATTGAACGAGAAAGAAGTGTATTCCAGAGAAGAAATCAGCCGTTGGAATACTGCAAAAAACAGCGAAAAAACAGTAATGATTCACCCGGAATCTGAGCTAGGAAAAGGAAATAATTCCGGCACCAAAACCTGGAAATTCAAAATTGAAAAGGCAAGAGATTTTGCTTGGGCTTCTTCGTCTGCTTTTATTATTGATGCGGCAAGAATTAATCTTCCTAGCGGTAAAAAATCTTTGGCCATCTCAGCTTATCCTGTAGAAAGTGCCGGCGACAAAGCCTGGGGACGTTCTACCGAATATACAAAAGCATCCATTGAACATTATTCCCAAAAATGGTTTGAATATCCTTATCCCGCAGCAACCAACGTAGCTGGAAACGAAGGCGGTATGGAATATCCGGGCATTGTGTTCTGTCATAGAAATTCGAAAGGCGATGATCTTTGGGGTGTTACAGACCATGAATTTGGACATACTTGGTTTCCAATGATTGTTGGTTCCAATGAAAGAGTATTTGCCTGGATGGATGAAGGTTTTAACACTTTTATCAATGAACTTTCTACCGAAGCTTTTAACAAGGGAGAATATTACCGTAAACAAGATATAGGAAAAGTGGGACCTTTCGTGCAAAGTGACAACTTCGAGCAGGTAATGGTAGGTCCGGATAATATGAAAGAAAGAAGCATTGGTGTTCTTGCTTATTTTAAACCGGGACTTGGCTTGGGAATCCTGAGAGAAACCATCCTCGGACCCGAAAAATTTGATAAAGCTTTCAGAACTTATGTTCAGAGATGGGCTTTTAAACATCCTACGCCTTGGGATTTCTTTCACACAATGGAAAATGTTTCTGGGGAAGAGCTTAACTGGTTCTGGAGAGGTTGGTTTATGAACAAATGGAAAGTAGATCAAGCCGTGAAAAACGTAAAACCTGTAAACAGCGATTACAAAAACGGTGCACAGATCACCGTTGAAAACATTGGACAGTTGCCTATGCCTACAACAGTTTTGGTAACCTTTAAAGATGGAACAACTGAAACGGTAAAACTACCTGTAGAAGTTTGGAAAAGAAACACAGAATGGACTTTCCAAATCGATTCTAACAAAGAAGTAACGAATGTAAAGCTTGACCCGCAGTCTATCGTTCCGGATATCAATCCAAAGAATAATGTTTGGCCTACAAAATAGACATATAGATTCAATATCGTAGAATCAAAACATAAAAAAACGCTCCAACTTAGGAGCGTTTTTCATTTATATAAGATGAAAGTCTATCATCTATTAGTCTATTATCTCAAAGTCTACTTATAAACCAACCATCTCAGTCACTTCCACATCATAACCAGAAAGAATAGGTTTGATATTAGGATTCTGAGTAATGACTTTAAATTTATTAATTCCAAGGTCTTTAAGAATCTGGGTTCCGATACCATAATCCCTGAAATTAGGAGCAATAGTCGGCTGGTCATTAGTTCCATCTTGGAAATTAAGGAAATGCTGAATTCTGCTCAATGTATTTTCTTTGTTAGAAACATTGTTAATGAAAACCACAGCGCCTTTACCTTCCGCATTTATTAAGTCTGTAACTTTCTGCATCAATGGATGCTCACCATTAGACAAACGACTGAATACATCAAAATAAGTTCCCGAAGACTGCACTCTCACCAGCACGGCTTCATCTGTAGTCCAAGTTCCCTTTGTTAATGCATAATGGATTTGTTCTGTTGGTTTTTCTTCAAAAACATAAAATTTAAAATCCCCAAAATGCGTTTTGATATCACGCTCTTCTATTCTTTCTACCAGATCGCCCTGTCTCAATCTATAATGAATCAAATCCTCAATAGAAACCACTTTCAAATCATGTTTTTTACCAAACTCTCTCAGCTGTGGCAATCTTGCCATGGTTCCGTCTTCATTCAGAATTTCGCAGATCACACCACCCTCTTTCAGTCCTGCAAGTCTTGTAAGGTCTATGGCAGCTTCCGTATGTCCGGCTCTTTTGAGCACGCCGCCTTCTCTTGCCCGGAGAGGGAAAATATGGCCCGGTCTCATCAGGTCACCGGGTTTGGTTTCGGGGTCCATAATGGCTTGTATTGTTTTTGCACGGTCACTCGCAGAGATTCCTGTGGTAGCACCTTTTCCAAGAAGATCTACAGAAATGGTAAAAGCGGTTTCTTTAGGATCCGTAGAATTAGCAACCATAGAGTGCAGTTCCAGCTCGTCGCAACGTTTTTCTGTGATCGGCATACAGATCAAACCTCTGGCAAAAGTGGCCATAAAATTGACTGTTTCTGCCGTAGTAAGTTCTGCAGCTGCTACCAGATCGCCTTCATTTTCCCTGTCCTCATCGTCTACCACAATTACCATCTTACCCGCTTTAAGATCTTCCAGCGCTTCTTCAATTGTATTCAGTTGGATTCTATCCATTATTTCTAAAAAATTTTTGCAAAGATACTTATTTGGAACCAAAATAAGATTCGAATCAATAATTAAAGAAATACAAATCATTACTACTTAGGAGCCGGGAACCTGCTGTGCGCTCATACTCCTCGTGCCTTCACTTCCACCTCCAAAGCCATTTCTTCCCACCTCACTGCGGGGTAACCGCTGCCACCAGGGCTATTTTTGCAATTCATTTACTTTAGTTGAACTGTTTTTTCTCAAAAAAAAGTTGAAGAAAACTAGTTATAAAATTTGAAATTTAAAAAAAAACACTAAATTTGCATTCCAATAAAACGGTGCTTTGGCCGAGCGGCTAGGCAGTGGTCTGCAACACCATGTACAGCGGTTCGAATCCGCTAGGCACCTCAAAATGAAACCCTGGATATTTCTTATTCAGGGTTTTTTATTTTGTTAAGAGAAAAAACAGGGAAACGTTATAAGTACCAACCTATTTATCGTTAGGATTATAGATTACTCTGTAAATCTCTCACGATATCGGCTTTCCGGATTTCGAGATCATAAAAATGGCTCCAGCTGCCAAAATACCTGCCATTAAAATCTTAGATTTCTTACTAGGCACTGGCAATATCGTTTCGCCGTAAACTTGCATTGGAGATTTGGATGGTGTAAGAATATTACCATCCGTATCTGTTGTACGGTCTTCTCTCATCAGCAGACGTAATACTGCTGAAGTTGAATTGATAACCGCTTTCGGGAAAAAACCATAAGCCGTCTTCATAAACAGTGATGACAAATCCGTAAATTTGCTTTTTTTAGGATTTTTAGCCATTGCCACCATTTCCTCAGCCAGCTTTTTTGGGTCGGCTGCTGTTGGCGGAATTTTAAAATCTAATCCAGAATATTTCGCCGAGTGCATATTACCTGTAGAGCGCTGGATGCTGGGATACAACGCTACCACATGGATATCCGGCTCATCCGAAACTTCACCCTGAAGGCATTCCACCATACCACGAATTCCATATTTTGAAGCAGAATAAGCAGCACCATATGGCGCAGGCATCCATCCGCCAATAGATATATTATTTATAAGAATGCCATGTCCTTGTTTTTTAAAGACCGGAAGCACACTTCTTGCGCCGTGCATATAACCTAAAAGATTAGTTTTGATAAGCTGGTCTATTACCTCCACTGGCGTCTCCTCGAATCTTCCTGTAGCCATTACGCCTGCATTATTGACCCAGAAATCAATGGTTCCTGTAATTTCCAAAGCTTTTTCTGTAAGATGCTCCACTTCCTTATATTCTGCGACATCGGTCGGAATCGCTATCGCAAATGCATCAAAACTTTTGCAGATGGCAACAGTTTCTTCTAACGCTTCTCTTCCCCTGGCAGCCAATACAAGATTACAACCCTCCTGTGCAAATGCCTCTGCTGCAGCCCTTCCTACACCACTTGAGGCACCGGTAATAACTACAGTTTTATTACGGATAGATATTATTTCTTTATTTTTCATAACTATAGATTTGATGTTATATTTAAGCCTAGTTCAAAGAAAATGCCATCAAAAATTGAATTCTATATTTGATTATTACAAAATCATAAAAACAAAAAATTGAAAATATAATAAAAGACAGAATATACAGAAACAATGAAGAAATGTCAGAAACACAACAAAATATGCCCGATCACATAAAATTAATTCATCAGTGATAAATTAAATTAATTATTTATTTCGCATCAACTTGGCAAAGCTTTTGTTTACTGCTAGTGACACTGAATTTTACAAATCACTAATATCTTATAGACATGGAAGCGACAGAACTTAGACTAAACAATTTACTAATGTACGGTGACACAATTGTTCCCATCATGGGAATGGAAAATAATGATAAAAGTGTGCTGGTAAAAATAGATTCTGACACTGCTGTAGATTACAAAAAATTGAGACCTATTGCGCTTACAGCAGAATGGTTCTCGAAGTTAGGTTTTAAGGAAGCATACCGATCTCATAACAGGGTCAGATTCGAACTGCCGAACTATTGCCGTTATGATTTTGATCTGGATTCAAAAAAAATATTGGAAGGATTTTTATTCTTCGGCAATTACATAAAATGCAACTATCTTCATCAGCTTCAGAACATCTATTTCACACTGACTGGAGAAGAATTGAAAATAGAACACAAATTACAACTCAACCAAACCACTTTATCATAAATATTACTTTTAAACCTGATTTTAAATCAGGTTTTTTATTTTAGCAATAATCAAGAATCTTACTTCTAATTCCTACCAGCTTTCAAAGAAACTTCTTACTTTTGTTTAAAATTATTTAGAATTGAAAACCCATTTCATTGCTATTGGCGGTTCTGCGATGCACAATCTTGCCATAGCTCTCAAAGATAAAGGCTATCAGGTAACTGGTTCCGATGATGCTATTTTCGAACCTTCAAAATCCCGTTTGGAAAAGAAAGGAATTCTTCCTCAAGAGTTGGGCTGGTTTCCAGAAAAACTGACTTCGGATATTGATGCTGTAATTCTTGGGATGCACGCGCATGCGGATAACCCAGAATTGGCAAAAGCAAAGGAATTAGGTTTGAAAATCTACTCTTATCCAGAGTTTCTTTACGAACAATCCAAAGAAAAAACCAGAGTTGTAATTGGTGGTTCTCACGGGAAAACGACAATTACATCAATGATTCTTCACGTTTTGAACTTCCATCAGAAAGATATCGATTATATGGTGGGTGCACAATTAGAAGGTTTTGATTGTATGGTCAAGATTACTGAAGATAATGATTTTATGATTCTTGAAGGTGATGAATATCTGTCCTCTCCAATTGATTTGCGTTCCAAATTTTTATTATATCAACCCAATATCGCTTTAATTTCAGGAATTGCCTGGGATCATATTAATGTTTTTAAAA
This sequence comes from Flavobacteriales bacterium UBA7519, assembly GCA_002476905.1. GTDB lineage: Bacteria > Bacteroidota > Bacteroidia > Flavobacteriales > Weeksellaceae > Epilithonimonas. Next base: position 3,922 of record DLND01000091.1, on the reverse strand, counting down.
CTTTTGATGATTATGTGGAGCAATTCAGAAAATTCGTGGCGAGCATTACGCCAGGCGGCGTTTTGGTCTACAATGAAGAAGATGCGGAAGTGGTAAAAGTGGTTGAAAATGCTGACAATTATTTTAGAAAAATCCCTTATAAAACCCCAGAATACGAAATCGTCAACGGAATTGTAAACCTGAAAACCGATATGGGAGATATCCCGTTATCTGTTTTTGGGAAACATAATTTGTTGAATATGGAGGGAGCAAGATTCATCTGTTCTCAGTTGGGAATTATGGAGGAGGAATTCTATGAAGCCATTATGAGTTTCAAAGGGGCTTCCAAGAGATTAGAGAAAGTAGAAAGACAAGATGGTGGTTTGCTGTACAAAGATTTCGCCCACGCACCAAGCAAAGTAAAGGCGACAGTTGCGGCGTTTGCAGAACAATTTGAAAAAACTGAAACATTCGGTTTCTTAGAATTACACACTTATTCTAGCTTGAACCCTGTTTTCTTGGAACAATACGACCACGCTTTAGATGGATTAGATAATGCGGTTGTTTTCTATTCGGAAGATGCTTTGAAAATCAAAAGAATGGAGCCAATCTCTCCAGAATTAATCAAAGAGAAATTCAAAAACGAAAATCTGAAAGTCTTTACAAATGCAGAAGATTTACATCAATATTGGGAAACCTTAGACAAATCAAAAGGAGCATTTGTAATGATGAGTTCCGGTAATTTTGGTGGGTTGGATTTGACAAAATAAACTTAAGACAAAAAGACATCAGCCTTCTGGATTTATTTCCGGGGGCTGTTTTTTCATTTTTCCACCTTTGTACGCTTATGATCATCTCGTCCAAAAAGCGTACTTGTAATCTTCAAAATACTCTAAGCAATTAATGAAATATCAAGGTTCTTAAATTTCAAAAAAGTGAGCTTTCCAGTTCTCAGAAAAATATTACATTTGAGAAAAGCCAAATCTAATAAAATGAGATACGTTCAGCTGGGGAAAATCCCTCAAAAAAGACATACGATTTTCAAATCAGAAGATGACCAGTTCTACTACGAACAACTCTTTGGAACAGAAGGTTTTCACGGGATTGCATCGTTGCTTTATCACACACACCGCCCGACTCAAATCAAATCTATTGGCAATGTAAAAGATGTCACACCAAAAATTGCGGTGGAGAAAAACGTAACACCAAGAATGATAAAAGGTGCAAAAGTGGCTGCTGAAGACGATTTTTTGGAAAGCCGAAAAGTTCTGATGCTAAACAACGATCTCAAAATGGGTCTGGCAAAACCTAGAAAATCTACTGATTATTTTTATAAAAATGCAGAATGTGACGAGTTACTTTTCGTCCACGCCGGAAAAGGAATCTTAAAAACAATGCTGGGCAACATCGATTTTTCTGTTGGTGATTATCTCATCATTCCACGAGGAACGATTTACCAATTGGAAGTAGAAAATGAACATAACGTTTTCTTTTTTATAGAAGCACATTCTCCGATTTACACGCCAAAACGTTACCGAAATGAGTTTGGGCAATTGCTGGAACATTCGCCGTTTTGTGAGAGAGATATTATTCCTCCAACTTTTGTAGAACCGAAAAATGAAAAAGGCGATTTTCTCATCAAAGTCAAAAAAGAAAACCAAATTACCGATTTCATCTATGCAACACATCCTTTTGATGTCGTTGGTTGGGATGGTTATTTTTATCCATATAAATTCAATATCAAAAACTTTGAACCCATTACAGGTAGAGTTCATCAACCGCCTCCGGTTCATCAGAATTTTGAAGCACACAATTTTGTGGTTTGTTCGTTCTGTGCAAGAATGTATGATTATCATCCGCAGGCCATTCCCGCGCCGTACAATCATTCCAACATCGATTCAGATGAGGTTTTATTTTACAGAAGGTGATTTTATGAGCAGAAATCACGTGGATTTGATGGATTTTTCACTTCATCCTGGTGGAATTGTTCACGGTCCACATCCCGGTGCAATGGAACGGAGCATCGGTAAAAAATTCACGGATGAATATGCCGTGATGGTTGATCCTTTCCGTCCTTTGAAGTTGACAGAGGAAGCGATTAAGGTAGAAGACCCGAGTTATAAAACGAGTTGGCTAGAATAAAATAATAACTTCGATTTTTAAATTATGTTTCTAACTCCCCGCTAAAGGACTGCCAACAATCCCTACCGCCAATTCTGCCCAAACTAAAACAAGTAGAATAACAATTGCAAAGATCAGTATAAGCCTAGATTTCATAGTTTTGACTTTCTTCAAAACGAAATCAATTGTAAAAACTGTTGAAAATAAAAGTATTCCCATTACCAGGAAATCTGAGATAGTCCAATTTACTTCGTTGGTAAGCTGCATCGCGATGAGCGGAAAGCTCAATATTACTAAAGGAATTGAGTAGAGTAAAGTACTTCTTAAAGCTGGTTCCATCATAATTTGCGAATTTTAAGTATTATAAAGAAATTTGAATTACTAAGTAAAATATTATTTTTGATTTATCAAAGAAAATTCTGATTTTTATCATTTAGGATAACAAATTGGCTCGTAACTGATAACACTCATCAAATCTTTTATCAATAATAATTAATTTTGAAAAAAAAGAAAGCTATGTTTAATTATGTTAGTTCAGAAGAAGCGGTTTCAATTATTAAAAGTGGTGACAGGATTTTCGGACACGGAAGTGCGTGCACGCCTAATCTTTTTTATGATGAATTAGCAAAACAATCTTCCCGTTTGCGCAATGTGGAAATGGTTTCTATCACGCAACAAGGTAATGTTGAAATTGCAAAACCTCAATATAAAGATAGTTTTTATGTCAATTCATTATTCACTTCTGCACCAGTTCGCGAGGCTGTGAATAATGAAAACGGTGATTATGTTCCGATTTTTTTAAGTGAAATCCCCATTCTTTTCAAAAACGGAATTCTACCAATTGATGTGGCTTTGATAACAGTTTCTCCACCAGATAATCATGGGTATTGTACTTTGGGAACTTCTGTAGATGTTGCAAGAAGTGCGATTGATACGGCTAAAACCATCATTGCTATTGTGAATCCAAAAATGCCAAGAACGCACGGCGACGGAATGATTCACATTAGCCGGATTGCAAAAGCAGTCTGGAGTGAGGAAGAACTGCTAACCATCGATTACGGTGCAAAAGTAGGAGAAGAAGAAATGCTTATCGGGAAGAATGTTGCGGAACTTATTGATGACAAAGCAACCATACAAATGGGTATAGGAACAATCCCAGATGCTGTTCTGAAGTGTCTTAATAATCATAAAGACTTAGGCGTTCATACAGAAATGCTGAGCGATGGAGTTATTGATCTGATTCTGAATGATGTCATCAATAATAAATATAAAGGCACACACACCAATAGGACGATTACCAGTTTTTGCTTTGGAACAAGGAAATTGTATGATTTTGTAGATGACAATCCTGCAATTGCCTTTATGGACGTTCAGCACGTTAATTTCCCAATTAACATTATGAAAAATAAGAAAATGCACGCCATCAATTCGGCAATAGAAATTGATTTGACAGGGCAAGTTTGTGCAGATTCTATCGGAACATATCAGTTCAGCGGGATTGGCGGACAAATGGATTTTATGCGCGGCGCCGCGTTGAGTGAAGGTGGAAAACCAATTATGGCTTTATCTTCAAGAACCAAAAAAGGCGTTCCGAGAATTGTTCCTTTCCTAAAACAAGGCGCAGGTGTTGTAACTACCAGAGGTCACATTCATTATGTGGTTACGGAATTTGGTACGGCTTATCTTTATGGTAAAAATCTTCGTCAAAGAGCTAAAGCTTTAATCGAGATTTCTCATCCAGATGATAGGGAAATGCTGGATAAAGCAGCTTATGAAAGATTCAAATAAATATTAGATTATTATTGAAAAAAGCCTTTGTGTA
>DLND01000065.1:6028-13572 GCA_002476905.1 Flavobacteriales bacterium UBA7519 | reverse complement strand
GCAGAACCCAATATTAGCCAAAAAATATTGCAAATTTTTCCGATCCCTTTAGCTGCTCTATACGAACAGAGAATAATAGTTCATCAAATAGAATCACTATTTAGTAAACTTTATGAAGCCGAAAAAGGTTTAAGAACAGCAAATAACAGTTTAAAAACCTATCGCCAAGTATTATTGAAAAATGCTTTCGAAGGTATGTTAACTAAAAATTGGAGAAAAGACTTGCCTATTGATGCCTATCAAGAATTAACAGAAATTAGGAGAAAAAGAAAAGATAAGTATAATACCGAAATAGTAAATAAAAAAGAAAAAAAAATCAAAATCAATTTTGAATTTGATTATAAAAAAGATAATAAAATTTCTAGTTGGGCGGTATCCAGTTTAGATAATTTAATTAATATCAACGCTCGAATTGGGTGGCGAGGATTGACAAAGAAAGAGTATACGAATGAAGGTGCTCTTTTTCTTTCCGTCCATTCTTTAAATTATGGGAAGAATGTTGTTTTTAAGGATGCTAATTTTATATCAATTGAAAGATATGAAGAAAGTCCCGAAATACAATTGAAGGAAAATGATATTTTACTATGCAAAGACGGGGCTGGGATTGGAAAAGTTGGGATTATCAAAAAAATGCCTGATATAGCTACAGTAAATTCTTCATTACTGGTAATAGATGCACGAGAGGTTTTTAATCCAGACTTTTTGTATTACTTTTTCTTAGGTCCTGATATGCAACGTTTGGTGAATGAGAAAATATCTGGAAGTGCAATTCCACATCTATTTCAGAAAGATATAAAAAAATTCAAGTTAAAGGTTCCACCAATATTGGAACAAGATAAGATTGTGGAAATATTAGAATCGAGATTCACTTTAGTTGATAATCTAGAAAAAACGATTGATAATGTTTTAAATGAAATAATTGCTCTAAAACAATCAATCTTAAAAAAGGCATTTGAGGGTAGGCTGGTCAACTACACTTCAAAAGAATCTGTAGAAAAATTGTTGAATGACATACAGGAAGAAAAAAGATTATATCTCGAAAATCAAAAAGAATTGAACCATAGTAAGCCAAGACAAAAGAAACAAATGGAACAAAAAAAATCTATTATTGATATTTTAAAGAAATCAGATTCTCCCATATCTGCCCAAGAGCTTTGGGAAAAATCTACGAGTGAAGGAGATATAGAACGTTTTTACAGCGAAATAAAAGAAATCTACTATCAAATTGATGAATTAAAATCAAAGACAGAATCACTTTTAATTTTAAAAGATGAAAATAAATAATGTACATATAAAAGGCAGATTCAAGAATCTGGAGGATTTTCATTTCGATTTCGGCGAAAACTCTATGGAGACAGTCTTGCTTGGATTGAATGCTACTGGTAAGTCTAACTTTTTGGAAGCGTTAGTTATAATCTTTAGGGACTTAGACTTAGAAAGAACTCCAATATTGCATAAACAAAGTCAATCTTTTGAATATACTATTAATTATACATGTCGAGATAAGAGCATAGAAGTTGATTATTGTGTAAAAAAGGGATATGTTTTTTCTATTGATGGCGAAAAGTTGAAATCAAAAGCACAGTTTTTCAAAAATAAAAATGAGTATTTGCCTAGCCATGTTTTTGTTTACTACTCAGGATTAAGCGAACGCCTAAGGTCTTTGTACGCAGATCATAAGCTTCAGCAATTTAAAAAAATGATGGATCCAACATCCAAATATGAGGATTTTAAAGAAATGCCTCGTATTTTCTTAGTGGAACCAATCCATGCCAGTTTTGCGTTAATCGCCTTTTATTTATTTGATGAAAGAGAGAAAGAAACAATAGATTTCTTAAAAAGAGAACTCAACATAGTAGATTTTGGTTCTGCTCTTTTTATGTTGAAACAACCAAATTGGTCTAAATCTCGAAAAGACCCGGATCATTTTTGGAATACGGCAGGCTTAGTACGCCGATTCATTGAAGATTTATGGAATTTTTCTATTGTACCGATGTTCTACAAGGAAACTGTAAGAGGGGCATTAAACAAAAGAGAAACGTTAAATAGACTCTTTCTTTTCCTCAAAGACAAAGAAGCTATAAGAGCATTTGTCGATATGAAATATGAAAACAAAATTACGTTGTTTAATGCCTTATGCAGCCTTCACTATTCTGAATTGGTAGAGGATCAGGATGTGAGAATAAAAATTCTAAAAGAAAATATAGAAGGCGAATTGGCTATGGGTGAGCTTAGTGAGGGTGAAAAGCAATTAATTACGGTTCTTGGGTTGCTTAAATTTACAAAAGACGATGAAGCTCTTATTCTCCTTGATGAACCGGATACACATTTGAATCCTTTGTGGAAATGGAAATACCTTGAATTTTTAGAAAATGTAGTGAGCAAATCTGCTAAAACTCAAATTGTTTTTTGTACGCATGACCCATTAGTTATAGGTGGTATGGAGAAAGAACAAGTAAGAGTATTTAAAAGAGATGCTGATTATAATACGGAAGTAACTGAGCCGGATGTAAGTCCAAAAGGTCTTGGTGTGGCAGGGATATTAACCAGCCCCTTGTTTGGACTTCCTACAATATTGGATAAAAAAACTCAAGAAAAATTAAATCGTAAGAGATACTTGCAAGGTCGTTTAATGAGAGAAAAATTAAATGAAGCTGAATATGATGAGTACCAGAAATTAAAAGCAGACTTAGAGGATTATGGTTTCTACGAAGAGGTGGAAGACAAATGGTTTAAAGCATACTTAGCTGAGATGTCAAAATTAGAAGCTTTTGGAAAAACTGAATTAACCGAATCAGAAAAACAGTTATTAGCCGAAGAAAGTACTAAAGCAGCAGAACGTGTTCTAAAATTAATTCAAAATAATGGACGGTCATGAGAGTAATAAATTTATCTGATTTAAGAACGAAGTTCGACACTCTTGAAGGAAAGCATGTTGGTAGCTTTGATGAATGGATTCAGCGAGCAGAGCAATGTTTAATTGATATTCGTCCAATGACTAAAAAGCAAAGAAGTGAATATTGGTCTAGAAATAATATTTGGAGTGAATTATACCCTGCATTGTCAGAATTATCCGGACATAAATGCTGGTATTCTGAAGCACCAGAAAATTCTAGTGAATGGGAAATAGAACACTTTCGGCCTAAGGCCGAATCTAAATCTGAAAATGGGACTGTGATTCTAAAAGATGGTTATTGGTGGCTTTCATATAGTTGGACTAACTTTCGTTTAGCAGGATCCTTAGTCAATAAATTGAGAAAAGATAGATTTGACACAGGAAATGAGGTTTATGGTAAAGGAAATTTTTTTCCATTGGATGGTGATGGACTGGCTCAGACAGGAGATGAAGAATGTGAATGTGAAAGACCTCTCCTTATTGATCCTATAAAGCCAAGAGATGTAACGTTGATATCATTTGACCAAAATGGAGATCCATATCCTACTTATAATGAAGCGGATAATCTTTTATACAATAAGAAGGCAACGCTCTCTATAAAGTTTTATGGATTAGACCACAAACCATTATGTAGAGGAAGAAGTAAAATTTGGGCGAACTGTGAAATGGCGGTAAAAAAAGCACATAATTATATAAAAAACAATATCAATGATCCGGTAAGAAGAGACGAGAAAATAGATGAGTGTTTTCTAATTCTTCATAACTACTCGAAATACACAGCGCCTTATTCAATGATAGTAAGAAATTTTGTGAAAGAAAAAATTAAAGATAATGAATATAGCTGGCTTAAAGATGTAGAACGAGTATTAGTATAATAAATTGAGAAATAATGGCATCAACAAACATATTAGTAGCAAAAATCTGGTCATTTTGTGACACCCTTCGTGATGATGGATTGGGATATGGAGATTATTTGGAACAGCTTACTTACTTGCTGTTTCTTAAAATGGCGGATGAAAACAAAAACCAATATCAAATTCCTGATGGTTGTAACTGGCAAGAATTAAAATCAACTAGTCAAATAATTGAAACATACGAATCAATATTAAAAAAACTTTCCAATTCGGGCGGTATGTTAAGCAAAATATTTGCCGGGGCATTAAACAAAATACACGATTCGGTTAAGCTTAAAAGGTTAATAAATCTAATTGATGAAGAAGACTGGACCTCACAGGAGATAGACGTAAAAGGAGAAATTTATGAATCTTTATTACAAAAAAATGCTGAAAACAGTGGAGCCGGTCAATATTTTACACCGAGATCGGTAATTAATGCAATGGTTGATTGTATACAGCCTAAGCCTAAAGAAACTGTTGCAGATCCTTCCTGTGGTACCGGTGGTTTCTTCTTGGGTGTTCTTAATCATTTAAGAATCTCTAAGCTAACTAAAACACAGCAAGAGTTTTTAAAGTTCCATACATTTAAAGGGTGGGAAATCGAAAAAGCTACAGCTCGTCTTTGTTTGATGAATCTCTTCCTACATGGTGTAGGTGATTTAAAAGAAACGCCTGAAATAGAAGTTTCGGATAGTTTAAAAAGGACTAATGGAGAGGTTTCGGAATCAGAAAAAGTTGATATAGTACTTGCCAATCCTCCCTTTGGAATTAGTAGTAGTGATATACCAACTACAGATAAAAAGCAAGCTGACAAGGATGGTTACTTCTTAAGAAATGATTTTTGGGTAACTACAAGCAACAAACAACTTTCTTTTTTACAACATATAGTAACGATGTTGAAAGATCATGGAAGAGCAGCAGTCGTTTTACCTGACAACGTACTGTTTGAAGGAGGGGCTGGTGAAACTATCCGGAAAAAGCTTCTTGAAAACACAAATTTACATACAATACTTAGGCTACCAACAGGTGTTTTCTATGCTCAAGGGGTAAAATCAAATGTATTATTTTTCCAAAAGCAATCTGAATCAAATACTCCTGCAACTAAAGAAGTTTGGATTTATGATTACCGAACAAATATTAGACACACACCTAAAAAAAATCCATTAAGATTTGAGCATTTAGAAGATTTTATACAATGCTATAATGCTGACAATATATCGAAAAGAACAGAAACGTGGGATGAAGAAAATGAAACTGGTCGTTGGCGTAAATATTCTTATGAGGAGATTATCCAAAGGGATAAAACGAATCTGGATATTTTCTGGCTTAAAGATGATAATCTAATTGATTTAGATAACCTTCCTGATCCAGAAGTGCTGATTGATGATATTATTGAGAACATCGAAAGTGCTTTAACCAATTTTAGAACGATTAAGGATTCGTTGAACTAGAAATTTTTTATTATTACCTAAAACAAAAATATGTTTATCAAAACAAATGATTAAGTTGCTGACTTCTAAAGAAGATTATATAGAACATTTACTCAAAGATGTACCAGAACACAGAAGACTTTCGGTAATTCAGGAAGCTTATAAAAATGCACTTGATACGCGAAAATTTGAAATTGATTTATATTGGAAAAGAGCCACTTATTTCTGGACATTTATAGCTGCAATTTTCATTGGTTTTTATACCATAATAAACCAGAATGAATTATTTAAAATAGAAATAATTGAAACGTCAATTACTCAACAAAAAGAATCAATAGAAATTTTAGTTGATATTATGATTTTCGGTGTAAGTTTACTAGGATATATATTTTCTTTAGGCTGGTATTTTGTAAATAGAGGAAGTAAGGTTTGGCAAGAAAACTGGGAAAGGCATATTGGTTTTTTAGAAGACTATCTCAATGGACCATTATTTAAAACTGTCATTAAGCCTAACTTATATTTTACATATTTAAATTCTTCATATCCATATTCAGTAAGTAAAGTTAATCAGATGCTAAGTCTTTTTGTAACAATCTTTTGGTATATTATTATCAATGCACTGTCTTTTATTTTATTTATTGATCGTTTTAAGCCCAAATGTTTTATAGTATACTTTCTATTCTTTGTAGTTGTTAATCTTATTTTGGTTTCAGTAACACACATGTTTCACAAAGAAACTGTATCATTTATGCATAAAGATTGGGAAGAAGGTAATAGTAATGGAAGAACTTATATTAATTAAATATTAAAGTGTTTACGAGTGAATTTAGTTAATGTATAAAAGTTTTGAAAATCTTTATTTATCATTCATTTAACAGATGTTTTATTGTAAGGTGGTAACGTAGACGTCGGCACATTTCAATATCTATTGAACAATGCTGTAGTGTTTAACAAAATGGATTGGTAAGTTATTTTTGACTCAGTAAAACTTTTTGAAATTTATTTTTATTGGTTCTGAGTAAATTAATTTGAGATAAGTAAAGTGATAAGCTCTACACTTGGATTTTTTTGCTAATTTGTTCTAAAATATTTACTGAAAAATCTTACTTTTGTATGAGTAAAAGATACAGCTCTTAAAAAAAAATCTAGTGACCTATTTAGTGACCTGAGATAATAGATAACAGCATAAAGCCGATGGACAGGACGTTTAAAGAATTGAAACAAGTCCCGTCCGGATCGCAACTATTACATCAAAATAGTTCAAAACGCTTTAAAACATACGTTTTAAAGCTTTTTTTGTTTTATGTCTGTGCAAGTGGACTAATTCAACAGAATAAAAGATACCATTCAGTGCCCTAAAAAGATTTGATAAAATAGGTCAATGAACAATTCGAACTTTCAAAAAAGAATTTTTTTAAGATTAGTGACTTAAGAAATGATCTATTTCAGTGACGTACAGAATTTACATCAAAAAGTTCCTACTACGAAGTTGAATTCGACAGCGCAGTTTACAATACTTTATTGAGAACAGACAAAATATGCTTATGAAATAACCAGTTAAGTATGAGCGGCTACGAATTTTAATCTGTATTTTCAAAGATCATAATGACCGTAAGGAGAAGCTTATTGGAATTGAATTAGCAAAAGGTAGATTGAATCAATACAGCAGAGTTTCTTTTACGTGTAGATTCGTTTCTTTTTCGATGTTGCCATATTTAAATGTAATATATCCTGTCAATAATTACAATACGAGTAGACTTAAGATTTTATTATTTGTCAATTGACGTCTTTTAATAAAGCTTAAAAATTCATAGTTTCAGTATATAAAATACGAATTTCGGTACATTACGATAGATTGCTATGGCTTTAAATTTGTAGTAAACTCTTTAAGATTATTGTTTCATCTTGAAAAATAATGTGAATTAGTATTAATCAAAAATCTGAATTATGAGTTTCATAGACAAAGTAAAATTGGCTGCCGAGTTAGCAAAGGCGAATTTCAATGAAGGTATCGATGATGGTTACGACCATTCCACTACATCTGCCGGAAAAAAAGGGTTAAGATCCGGACGTGTATCTGAGTTAACTGCGATGGCAGACCTAAAACCCGGAGGTGCAGAAAATCTCAGAACCATAATGGAAATTGCAAATGGGAATCTGAAAGGCGCAAACAGAGTAGGAACCCTGCATGACCTTCGTATAGTTTTGTTTGATAACGATACCAAGATTCTTTTCTGCACGGCTTACGATGGCGACTGGGATGCTTATATTGATGATTTCGCTACAAAAATTCCACAGCTGATGGACATCATTTTTGGGAAT
>DLND01000065.1:4189-5945 GCA_002476905.1 Flavobacteriales bacterium UBA7519 | reverse complement strand
CAGGCATAAAAAACCCGAGCGTAAAACAGTTTATTCTAGACCATCAGATTACCGCGACAGGTTGGTATGTAGGTGTTCCGCATCTTACGGTGAATGATATAAGGAGAAATGATAAAATCATTAAAGGACTGAATAAGGCAATTGACGAAGCAAATAAAATCTAACCTATGGCATTGGAATTTTTAAAGCGGATTTTTAATCCCAATAAAGTAGAAATTGAGCTGAACGAAATACAGGCCTTAATTCTCAGAAGCCGACCTATACCATATTTCGGAACAGTGGCTATTATTGAAATCAAAGATGCTGTGGCAGCCAGACAAATGCTCCAAAAACTTTTGCCGATTGTGAGTTCTGCGGAAGACTGGCATAAGAATGAAGGCGCATCGGTTACTTTAACATTCACTTATAAAGGTCTGGAAAAAATCGGTGTCCCTCAAGAGTCACTCGATACTTTTCCCGAATCCTTCAAGGAGGGAATGGCAGAACGTTCCCGGTTTCTGTATGACATTGGAGTTAATGACCCTAAAAACTGGGAAAAGGTTTTTAAAACATCACATATTCACGTCGCAGCGGCAATTATCGCCAACAATGAAGAGGCGTGGAAAAGCAAGCTGGAGGAATTTCGTTCTAAATTGATGAATAACAGTGGCGTAGAAGTAATAATGAGCCACGATCTCGCCGTATCTGAAGAGGTTAAAAATGTATTCGGATTCAGGGATGGCATCAGCAATCCGGAGATTGAAGGCAGTGGGATAGATTTGCCACCCGGATTTGACCGTCCGATTAAAGCAGGCGAATTTATAATGGGCTATCCTGGAGAAGCAGGCATCGTAAAGCCATTTCCACAACCTGAAGTTTTAGGAAAGAACGGTTCTTTTATGGTTTTCAGAAAGTACCAAAGTCAGGTAGCAGAATTTAATCAATTCATTAAGGAAAATTCTTCTTCACCGGAAGAGGGAGAACTCTTGGCTGCCAAAATGGTAGGTCGCTGGCGAAGTGGTGCACCTTTGGTTTTAGCTCCCGAAAAGGATGATAAAGCGCTAGGAGATGATATGCAAAAGAACAATCATTTTTCTTTCAAGAATGATGAGTACGGTAAAAAGTGTCCGTTCAGTTCGCATATCCGTAGGATGAACCCAAGAGATTCCAAATCTTTTGTTTTGGAGGATGTACGTTTGCACAGGATTATCAGAAAAAGTGTAACTTTTGGCGACATTGTTCCGCCGGAGGTAACTAAAAATGACGGTAAGGAACGTGGACAGTACTTTATTGGCATTAGTGCCGATGCAATGGGAACACTGGAATTTCTTCAAAAACAATGGGCAAACGATGGTAACTCCCAAAATCTGGGAACAGAAAAAGATCCTATGGTCGGTGTACAGGACGAAGACGCACTGTTTTCTGTACCGGCGGAACCCCTCATCAAAAGATACCGTGGTTTGCAGACCTACAACATTGTGAAAGGCGGAGAATATTGTTTTATTCCAAGCATTTCTGCTTTAAAATGGATTAGTGAATTAAAATAAAAAAAGCACTATGGAAGAATACATCAAGTACAGTTACGAAGTGGAAGAAATTCCAGAAAATTTCGATGAGTATATTACCACCATTAATAACGATATCCGCGAATACATCAAAAATACGCCAAACTTAAGCAGGGCGACTCATCATACAAGAGATGCGCACGCCAATGGCTATGCAGTGCTGAAAGCAGAGGTAGAAATTTTGGATAATCTGCCCGAAGAACTGGCGCAGG
>DLND01000065.1:0-4103 GCA_002476905.1 Flavobacteriales bacterium UBA7519 | reverse complement strand
CGAAACCCGGAAAACACCATGCAGTAGTTCGCTTTTCCAATGGTTCGTCCAGAGTTTTGCCCGATAAACTAAGCGGTAATGCACAAGGATTTGCTTTAAAGATTTTTGGGATAGATGGCAAAAAATTATCTCCCGGAGAGGAAGATTCTACGAATGTTGATTTCAACCTGATTAATAATCCGGTGTTTTTCTGCAACTCGGCAGAACATTATGTTTTCATTTCAAAGCTGTTTTTAAAGCTAAATGATTTCTATGAAAAGGGAGCCTTGGGAAAATTGGAATTTGCCACACTTTGGGTCACCGAAAATAAAAAAGCATTTCCAAATTTTGAGGCTTTGAAGGAATTGGGCGCTCTTAAAACTTTTAAAAAAATCCCTTCCATCAACAGTTTTCTTTATGAATATTACAGTATGGGAGCGGTTCGCCACGGTGATTATATCGCAAAAGTAAGAGTGATCCCAACTGAGCAGACCAAGAACGCCATCACGGAAAAAGATATTGATCTAGACAGCGCAGAATGGCCGTACAGAAAAGGAATTATCAAAGAAATAGCTCAAAAAGACCTGACGTTTGAGTTGCAAATACAACTTTGCAAAGACCTGAAAGAAATGCCTGTCAATGACCTTACAAAAGAATGGTCGCAGGAATTATCACCATTCCGTACGGTAGCAAAAATCACAATACCAAAACAAAAGGTTCCTGAGGATGGTAATTTTGAAATTATGGAAAATCTGTCGTTTACACCGTTCAGAACCATCGAAGAGAATTCACCGATCGGGAATTTACAGCGTTCACGGCAGTCAGCGTATGTAACATCTTCAACCTCAAGACACGAACTAAACCACAAAAAACGTAAAGAACCAAAGAATTTGGAGGAAGCATTCAGTCCGGAGTTTTATCAGTTATAATTGAAAATGAAGATTACTGAGTCCTAGTTCCGTAAAGTTTATTACTAAAAATCAACCAAAATTATGAGCAAAATAAAAAATGTAACAGTAGCCGGAAGTGGTGTTTTAGGATTCCAAATTGCTTTTCAAACTGCAATTCACGGATTTGAAACCACTGTTTACGATATCAGCGATGAAGTGTTGGAAAAGGCGAAAGCAAAGTTCGACGGCTTGGCCGAAAGTCATAAAAAGGATCTTGGCGCCACCGAAGAACAAATTGCAAAAGCCAGGGAAAGACTGCACTATTCATCCGATTTGGCATTTGCTGTGAAAGATGCCGATCTTTTGATAGAAGCAGTGCCAGAAGATATTAAAATAAAAACGGAATTTTATAAGCAAGTCTCTTCACTTGCACCGGAGAAAACCATTTTTGTAAGTAATTCATCCACCTTGTTGCCAAGTCAGTTTGCTGAGGTGACAGGAAGGCCGGCTCAATTCCTTAACCTGCATTTTGCCAATCAAATATGGTTGCGAAATACGGCGGAAATTATGCCCCATCCAGGAACCGACGAAAAAATAATCGAGGAAATAGTCGATTTTTCCAAGGCGATAGGGATGGTGCCTATTTTGGTAAAAAAAGAAGTTCCAGGTTATGTGCTCAATTCTTTATTAAATCCATTTCTGAATGCCGCAATGCAGCTTTGGATTGGCGATTATGCTACGCCAGAAACCATAGACAAAACCTGGATGCTGGGAACTGGTTCGCCTTACGGACCAATGGCTTTGTATGATATTATCGGATTGACGACAGCATACAACATTTACAAACTGCAAGTAGAGAAGGGCAAAACAGATGATAAGATTGTGCTGGATAAACTTAAATCAACCTTCATCGACCAAAATAAACTGGGCATTTCTACTGGCGAAGGTTTTTACAAATATCCAAATCCTTCGTGGCAAAGCCCAGATTTTTTGAAAGTGCCGGAAGCCGATTTATCTAAAATCAGAATCAAAAATGTTGCGGTGGCTGGAAGTGGTGTTCTCGGTTTTCAGATTGCGGTGCAGTGCGCTTATTTTGGCTATAAAGTGAAGGTTTATGATGTTAATGATGAAGCTTTAAATAAGGCAAAAAACCGTTTTGATGTCTTGGCTGAAGAATATAAAAAATACCTGAAAGCTGATGAAGAAAAAATCGAAAATACCAAAAATAATCTCACTTATTCGACAGATTTGAAAACTTCTTTACAAGATGCTGATTTATTGATAGAAGCCGTTCCAGAAAGCATCGATATTAAAAAAGATTTCTGGGAAAAAGCTTCTGAGCACGCGCCGGAAAAAACTATTTTTGCGAGCAACTCATCCACACTTTTGCCGAGCAGATTAAGCACATTTACCGATCGTCCGGAAAAATTCATCAATTTACATTTTGCCAATCATATAATAGTTCGTAATACGGCAGAAATAATGGGTTCTGATAAAACCGACCCAATGGTTTATAACAAGATTGTAGAGTTTGCAAAATCTATTGCTATGCTTCCCGTGGAACTGAAGAAGGAAAAATCTGGCTACATTCTGGATTCTTTGTTGATTCCGCTTTTGCTGGCTGGCCTTGCACTGTGGGCGAATGACGTTGCCGATCCTGCAACCATTGATAAAACCTGGAGAATAGCAACAGGTGCTCCTTTTGGACCGATGGCTATTTTAGATTTGAATGGGATGAACACCAATTACAACATCTTAAAAGAAATCCCGGGAGAACAAACACAAAAAATAGCCGAAAAGCTAAAAACCGAACTTATCGATAAAGGAAAACTTGGTCAGCAATCCGGCGAAGGTTTTTATAAATATCCTGATCCGGAATGGCAAAGCAAGGATTTTTTAAAAGCTTAATAAATGCCAAATTTCCATTAAAAACTGAGTATTTTAATTATTAATCAATTATTTTTAATTAAAATACTTTTTTGTTTATGATATTTTTTCATAGAGCCAATCCTTTATACTTTCATAAACGGATTCTTTAATATCTTCATTAAGTATTTCGTGCCGCATAGCAGGATAAATTTTAGTTTTAACATCTGTAAAACCATCTTTTTGCATTTGTGTTACCGTTTTTTCAATACCTTTTCCGAAGTCTCCTATCGGATCATCAGCTCCGCTTACAAAAAGAAAAGGAAATTCCTTTGGTAATTTTTCTGCCCATTTTCTTTCCGTTGCCTGTTGGTTTAGAGAAACTAATGCGTAAAAACCATTATTGGTAAAAGGTACTCCGCATAGGCTGTCCCGGCAAAATGATTCCCGGTTGGATTTGCTGAGGCTCAGCCAACTGGTAAGGTCGCCATCTTTCTCGCCTTTAAAATGTTGATTATTAATTTTTGAAAAAGTTTGGTTGATGAATTTGCTCCGGTGTTTTGGAGCAATAATATTGTTGATGGACAGGAAAAATTTAGCCAAACCGATTCCGTTGATTTTTCCTCCCGTTCCCACGATGACTGCGCCTTTAAAATCGGCTTCCTGATTCTGAAGTAAGCATCTTGCAATGAAAGACCCCATAGAATGACCTAGTAAAAAGTGAGGAATGTTAGGGTAGTTGTTTTCTAAAAATGCAGCCATCGTTGCGGCATCGTCTATCAGTTGCTGCTTGGGATTTTCTTTTTGAAAATAGCCAAGTTCTACCCGATTTTCCGCCGTTTTTCCGTGTCCGAGATGGTCATATAATAGAACTGCAAAACCGTTGTTCGCCAGATATTCTGCAAAATTTTTATAACGACCGCTATGCTCCTGCATCCCGTGTAGTATAAGGACAGTAGCCTTTGGAGGTTCATTTATTGGTTCGAATAATTCATAAAAAAGTAAGTGTGTACCTGAGTTGGCAATTTTCTGCCTTTTTATATAGCCTGGTGTATGTTTTGCCATAGTCGGTTGATTTTGTACAAAAATAAAAATTCTGCCCTTTCGAAAGAAAGAATCGAATAAAATTAGAAAAATGGGTTATTGCAGTCAATCTCTTTTATAGGATTTAATAGAGATGCGTATTTAGCGCGAAAAAACTTAGACAAATTCTTTGCCAGATACATCACAGGTTGGCCCAAAAAAATGAGCTTTAAGCGAATCACGACTGTTAATATTTCCAAATCATTTGTCTTTTTTATCTTCATCGATGAGGACAACGACATCGAAAAAAATTTTGATGGTTCGTTATTTAGTCTCTCCTCAAAC